>JAIQGE010000025.1 GCA_020072815.1 Terriglobia bacterium
TCGCTCTGAGTTAAATATCGCCAGCCGCAGTCGGGATGGTGGGGAAAGTGGGAAACGCGTAAGCGTTTTCCAAGGCGGCCTTGCCGCCGTCTTTTCCACCATCCGCTTTCCCTTGGCCCTTGACAAACCAGACAGTCGCTCCCCCCGGTTTCACCCAATCTCACCCAAGCTCACCCAATGTCACCCAAGAATCAGCTGAGGGCCACAGCCTTTGCCAAGTACCAAATACTAAGTACTAAGTACCAAGTACCTGTTTTTCCTGTTTTCAAAGATCTTTTTTGGCTGGATGCCAATCGCTAGATGTTAGCTCCCGTATATTAACTTTTTTTGTTCGCCTTCGCCATCACGAAGAAGGACATCGGCGCTCCCGTCTGTCAAGTGTCCTTTGGGACAAAATGGTTCATCTCGGCGCCTAGCACATTTCCGAAGATAGAAGCACATGTGGCACAGCCGCCGGGCGAGCAACCGGGCGAAGCGTCATGCGAGTAAAGCACGATATTCGAGATAACCCCGTGTTCCCAAACTCTGAACAACAGCACGGGCAATCTTCATCGCTTCATCGTCTCCTGACTTCAAAACCGTCTCCAGGATTTGCTTGAGATCGCTGACCCACAGCACAACATTCGCAAAATCTGAGTTCACGATAAACTGTGTGCTCTGAATAACCAGCTTTGGGAATTTCTCTGCTAATTTCGCAAGTCGCTCCAACGTTCCGAGTTTTGGCTCAAACGCACCATGTGACAACTGAAGGCTCTTATAAAGATGCTCAAGCGCCCACTGGTCATCAAAATGATTGCTGTTAAACCACCATCCGTATGCCGCGAGTTCGCGCTTATGCTGGGAATCATCCGGCAACGAAATACTTCTATCCCACAATCGTTTGAGTCTTTCTCCTTCGTCACCTGGAAGCTCTTTCGTCTCTTTTAGGGACTGCCCCAGGTACGTAACCATTCGTCCCAACAATTCGTCGCCGGCTCTCTTCAGAAAAGCGTCCAGAATACCGTTTTCCTCCAGGTCAATACGACCTCGCCAATATAGCTGCATCAGGTGGTGCATTAGACCCTCGTCCGGGTTCTCCACCATATGTCCCGTTCCGACAATTCTCGGCACACCGAGGTCATCCTGAACCGCAGACACGTACAGATCACGAAGCACATCGAAAGCAATGTCATAAGCGCGGTTCGCGACGAGGTAGGCTATCCACGCAACGTCGCGCAAAGATCGTTTTTCAGAATCAGGAGGAAATATTCTCGCTTTGTTTGTTTCGACCCATTGCCGATCAATACTGATGAGGAACGGCAGGAATTCGCCGTAAATCAGTCGTATGTCCAAAGATGGTTGAGCTTCGGGATCAAGACCGGATGCCAGCAGCTTTTCGGCTTCGGGTACTTCTGCCAGCGAAAACTTTGGCTGCTTCAGATTGTCGCGGCACCACTCAATGTACTGAAGTGCTACTCGCATTGCACGGGCTTCTGCGCGATTGACTGAATGACTCCAGATGTCTTTACTCTGCGAATCGGGGTCACTATATGCCAAGTCTTTAGACCCTTCTTTCGTTTGTACCAAAGCAGAAATCACGTTCCAGACTTGCTCACGCAGAGAGAACGGTATGGTTTTTTCCTTAAAGCCGTGCTCGATAAGGCTGACAATTGCCTGACGTGCCCAGCCCCAATCCGGGTCCTTTGTCCAATGATTGCCGCTACGACCAGGAATCTCAATTGGCTGTGAAATCACCCACAAGCACAGATCGAGCAGAGGTTCCCAATCGAAGTTGTTCTTGTTCCTTATCGCGCTTTCAAAGCCTTGTATCGCAGCGCGAACGTATGTGGGATCGGTTTCCTTCAAATCCTCAATTTGTTTGCTAAACTCCGCAGGGTTCTTCGCAACAATCCCAGTCAAGACTGCCCCCAATCCCTCTTCTGACGGAGAAAACGGTAGTGTCTGATCGGAGCCAGGACGCCATGTCTTGAGATACTCGATCAGATTTGGCACCGGCAACGTTTCCAACTCTTCTGACGGTTTGGGACTCCTTGAGCTAAGCTGATAAGCCCCGCCACGGGTACGCCTGCGGTCTGGCGGGTCGCCAAACTTTTCGTGAAGCGAGTCGTATCGTTTACGCCAATCGGCGTCCAACAATTCCTTTATCGGTCCCAAGCGCTCAAGACGCCAGTAGTCAACTGCATCATCAGCTTCTGTCTGAGAGAACCCGCGCTCCATAAGCCGCTCACGGTTCAATCCCTCTTCTATCCATCGCAGTATTTGTTCACGTTGTGGCGCATCGAGAAGCCCCAAGGCTCTTGCCGATAGCGCGTCATATTCAAACCGCAGGCCAACATCCTCAAATGCATCCTTATCAACCAGATATTGGGCGACGGCAGGAATTCCAGCGAGTTCCAAGTGTCGCCTGAGAAGCTCCAGTTCGATCCGTTTGAACACCTTGAATCGCCTGGCAGCTAAGATTTTCTGCACACTCTTCAACTGTTCTGATCCTTGAGATGCAAACATGTCGGCATAATGAACAACCGCTGGAACGAGAAATCGTTTGGGGTAGTCTGCTGTTTCTCCCCCACTGAGACTAGGCCTCCAAATGTAGGAATAGTCCTCAACTACTTCAGTCCCTTTTGTGAATTTGTGCTCAAAGCTGAGTGCTCTTTCCAAAAGAACACTGAGCAGTTCTACAAGGGAAGCGCCGAGCAGTTCTAAAAGCTCTGAGCCATTTCGCTGGAGAATCCACTGGCATTCATACGAAGCAAGCCGCGTGCGCGCTTCATGCTGGTATTCAGGATCAAGCGCTTTTAGTTCTTCCGAAACTGGTCTGGGATCGGGTATTACCTCAAGCGCAGCTCGAAGGACAGTCAGGGACGATTCATGTTTGCCGCCGCCTGCGAGATGGACTGCAAGGTCTCCCACCAAATGCCCCTGCATGATGTATGGGGATCGGATCATTTTTACGATCTGGGGCGTCAGACTGTCTGAGATGTCTGGCGGCATAGCCAGCGCAGCATTGAGGAATGATTGGAAGATATAGGGATTATCTGAATCAGGTAAGGTCGCCATGATCTCAGCGACCAATGCAGGCTCATGCGCCGCCATTCTTGATAAATACTTCAGCGGTTGCCACTGCTGAAATTCAATCGTGCCCCGCTCGGCGTCACGCTTAGGTACTGGAGGCGTTGAAAACCAACCCCTTTTTCGCAGAGGCTCGATCCAAGCTGGATTGTCGAGCCTCTCAAAAAAATACCGCTGCTGCTCAAAACGGACCATGCTGGCAACCGCTTTGTCAACGATTTCAGGAGTTGGTTTCTTCCAGGATGCCATCCAAGGTTCCTATCGACCCGAAGAACTCGCCGATGAATGCATCGAGATGAGCCTCCAGCGTTCTAAATTTGCTTTGCAACTCATCCTCATCAACCGTTTTCAAACCAGTACCGGCATGAGTGTACGCGACAAACCACTTTACCAATTGCATCCACTGATTTATCAATGGGAAAAGAACCTCTTGCCGATCTTTGTTTTCTGGTGCAACCGCTTCTACCATCCTCCTCGCCCGAGTGCGGCTGTTTTCGGAGACCTGTCTCTGAAGCCCTACAATGGTCTGAACTTGCCTGAATATCTGGTAGGGGATTGTTATCTCCGCAGTTGCTCGGTGCAAACTCCCATCCTCTTGACCGGCCAGAGCCGGGGCCAATTCAGCCCGGTCCAGCCCGTTCTTCGCCCACAGTTCTACAAGCGTCGTAAGGTCTCCAGGCATTTCCACGCGCTCTATTTTGGTGTCCGTAATAATGTCAGGGACGCGATTGCCAATATCTCTCGCGGCATGACAAATGAAATTGTGCCTTCCAGGAAATGCTGGATCATCAAGCAGGCGTATCGCTCCTCTGTACACTTCAGCGAGTTGCGGCGCTCTTTCGCTGAGCCATCCGGCAATACGTTCCTGATCGGGGCGCATGACTTGGTCATTATAAAATCGCGCAGCGGCATGGCATCACGAGATGCGTCGTTTCTTGCGATTTCGGTAATCCTGGCAATCTTGGCAATTTCTTACCCCACGGTCCTCTTCAACTGCCCGCACGCAGCGTAAATGTCCCGTCCCCGCGGCCGGCGGACGAACGCCGGGATCCCCGCTGCATTGAGCACTTGCTGGAAAGCCTTTACGCGGTCGTCAGCGGGAGTAGTGAAAGCAATGCCCGGCCCGGGATTGAGCGCAATAAGGTTCACCTTGCAGCGGATGCCGCGAACCAGTTCCACCACTTCCCTGGCATGTTCCGGATCGTCGTTCACGCCGCCCAGCAGGACGTATTCGAAGGTGATGCGTTCCCGGTTGCGCAGAGGAAAGTCGCGGGCGGCCTGCATCAGCGCCTGCAGGTTCCATTTGCGGTTGATGGGCATGATGCGCTCACGCACTTCGTCGTTGGACGCGTTAAGTGAGATGGCCAGCTTGGGACGCACGGCTTCGGCGCCGAAATCTCGTATGCGCGGCACAATGCCCGACGTCGAGACAGTCATGCGTGATTCGGGAATGCCTACGCCTTCCACCAGCAGGCGAGCGGCTTTGATGAAGTTCGCATAGTTCAAGAAAGGTTCGCCCATGCCCATGAAAACGATGTTCACGCGCTGGCGTTCCATGTCCACTTGGCGATCATTGAGCACGGCGATGACCTGTCCCACGATCTCACCGGCCGTGAGATTGCGTTTAACGCCCAGTTGCGCAGTCAGGCAGAACTGGCAGTTCACGGCGCAGCCCACCTGGCTGGAGACGCAGATTGTGGCGCGGTTCCAGTCGCTCTCGCCGGCTTCGGTGCCGTCGCCGGATTCGCCGCCGTCGCCCTCGGGCATCCAGACGGTTTCCACGGTCTCGCCGTCAGAGGTCGAGATCAGGTAGCGGATGGTGCCGTCGGATGACTGGAAGCTCTTTTCGATGCGAAGCTGGCCGATGTCCAGGCCAGCTTTCAGCAGAGTTGACCGGAACTGCTTGGGCAAAGTGGTGACCGAATCGAGCGAACCCAGGCGTTGGGGATAGATGGCGTCAAAAAGCTGGCGGGCGCGATATTCAGGCTGGCCGTGCGCCAGCACAAGCTGGCTAAGCTCTTGAAAATCAAGACCCAAGAGGCCGATTTGTGGTTCGTCTGCCATACCGGAGACTGCCTTATGGTCAATTTTACTAGGGGTTCCAGGAGTGATGCGAGGTTAGGCCGGCATCCACGCCTAACTATAAGAAAATAATACCCATATAAATGCCCCTGCGACCGTGGCTGGCGTGTGAGAATCATATAGATACCAACTTGAGCTCACCCAAGCGGCACCGGCCGAGCAAGGCAAGCAAGAGTCGAGGACAAATGCTTCAAAAAGAAACCATGATGAGTCGGCTTGTCGTCCTTGCCCTTTGCGTTAGTTACGTGTGTCTCAGTGCCCAAGCACTGCGAAATAAAGACGAGGATTCTAATAGAGCTGACGTTCCAACCCTGACGGTTTGCCAGGCCCTTGCGCACGCGTCAGAGTATGACGGGAAGATGGTGCGAATTCGTGATCGGGTGCTTGCAACGGACGAGGGCACGAGCTTCTTTGGACAAGAGTGCCCCGGAATCTTTACCAGTTCTGGCAAAGTCTGGCCCAGCGTTGTGGCTTGGACCATGCCCACTGAATCAGGTTTTATCTTCCACTCCGTCAATTTCCGCTTTGACTGGGAATCTGGCAAGAGAGTAGACAAAGAGTGGGAAAGGCTCAGGAAGCAGTTCCCCGACAGATGTATCGCTGTGACTTACACAGGAATGTTCGAAAGTTGGTCACCCGACAAAGCCAGGAAGACGTACACCAACGGCACCACGGTGGAGATTCCTGGTTTCGGACATCTGAATGGGGCGCCAGCTCAACTCATACTCCAGTCTGCGAACGATGTATCAGCGATCCCGAATTGCAAGAGGAAGAAATGATGAGGATTAACAGATGCCGGATCGCGGGACCATTCTTGGTGGCCAAATGATGGAAGCTACCGCCCTAAAACGCACACAGAGTGAAGCACGGGACATCCACCGGGAAGTCCTGCCCAATGGTTTGATTGTGCTTAGTGAAGAGATGCCGCACATTCGCTCCATCGCCATTGGCATCTGGATGAAGACCGGATCGCGCGACGAAGTTTCCGAGATGAACGGCATCTCGCACTTCATCGAGCACATGGTGTTCAAGGGCACCAAGAACCGCACCGCGCGGGACATTGCCCGCCAGGTCGACTCCATCGGCGGCAACATGGACGCCTTCACCGGCAAGGAAACCATCTGCTTCAACATCAAAGTCCTGGACGAACACGTTCCGGTGGCCATTGATATCCTGAGCGACCTGGTGCTGAACCCGGTGTTTGACGCCAAGGACATCACGCGGGAAAAAGGCGTGATCCTGGAAGAAATCAAGATGGACGAGGACAACCCGGATTACCTTGTCCACGAAATCTTTACGCAGAATTTCTGGAAAGACCATCCGCTGGGCAAGCCGATTCTGGGGACCAAAGAGACCGTCCGCTCGTTTGAGCAGGACCGGCTGTTTGATTTCTACCGCCACCGCTTTGTGCCCAACAACATGATCATCTCGGCCGCCGGCAATTTGAACCACGCACGCTTCATGGACCTGATCAAGCAGCGCTTTGCCGGGTTGAACACCGTGCCCAACGGCTTCCACCTGCCGGCGCCGGCCATTACGCCGCGGATCGTCACCCGCAACAAGAAATCCCTGGAGCAGGTGCAGCTTTGCATGGGCGTGCCGTCGCATCCCATCTCGCATGAGAAGCGCTACGTTTCTTATGTTCTGAACACGCTGCTGGGCGGAGGCATGAGCTCGCGGCTGTTTCAGAAAGTTCGGGAAGAACAAGGCCTGGTGTATTCGATTTATAGCGACCTGAATCCTTATCGCGACACCGGCTGCATGGCCATCTACGCCGGCACGTCACTGGAATCAACCCGGCAGGTGGTGGATTCCGTGCTGGCGGAGTTTCGCGAACTGAAGTCAGAGCCGCTGTCCGCAGAAGAGCTGCGCCGCGCCAAAGACCAGCTCAAAGGCGGGCTGATGCTGAGTTTGGAATCGAGCACCGCCCGCATGTCCAACCTGGCGCGCCAGGAAATGTACTTTGACCGGTTCTTCAGCTTGGATGAAACCATCGCGCAGATTGAGATCGTCACCGCGGAAGAAATCCGGGAGATGGCGAACGAATTGTTCGAAGCCGACAAGCTGGCCATTACCGTGCTGGGCAATCTGGACGGGTTGAAGTTGTCGCGAGAGAGTTTGGAGTGGTGAGAACGAGCAATTGGCAAATAGCAATTGGCAGCTAGCAGAGATCTCGCGCGGCGGCGCTTACAGGAAACTCACCAGGCAACGTCGTTAGCGTCTTAAGCAGAAGCGCAACCCGCCAGTTGACGCTGGCTTAATTGCCATTTGCTAATTGCTAATTGCTATCTTTCCACCACGCCTTCCAACATCGTAAAAAATTCCGGAAACGAAATCCGTGCCGACTCGGCTCCGCGAATTTGACTATCCCCTTCGGCGCGCAGCGCAGCCACCGCAAACGCCATGGCAATGCGATGGTCGCCGCCCGAATCAATCTCGGCGCCGTGCAGCTTCTGGCTGCCGGGGACGCGCAGGCCGTCGTCGCGCTCTTCGCATTCGCCGCCCATGGCGCGAAGATTACGCGCCACCAAGGCGATGCGGTCAGACTCTTTCACCCGCAGTTCTTTGGCGTCGCGGATCTCAATGCCGTCGCGCGTGAAGGGCGCGATGGCCGCCAGCACCGGCAGTTCGTCAATCAGCGCCACGGACATGGCGCCTTCAATGGTGATTCCCTTCAGGGCGCCGTACTCAATCTTGACCGTGCCAACGAGTTCGCCGTGATGCTCTTCCAGGTTGATCACCGAGATGCGCGCACCCAGAAGCTTCAGCGCGTCCAGCAGCGAAGCCCGCGTGGGATTCAGCAGCAGGTGTTCGATGACCAGATTGGACCCGGGAAACAGCGCCGCCGCGCAGAAGAAGAAGGCGGCGGAAGATATATCGCCGGGGACCGCTGCTTCAATGGCGTGCAGTTTCTGGCCGCCGCGCAAGCTCACGCGGTTGCGGCTGCGCGCCAGTTCCACGCCAAAAGCGCGCAGGGCCTGTTCAGAATGGTCACGCGTGCGGTAGGGCTCGTCCACCGCGGTTTCGCCTTCGGCCAAGAGTCCGGCAAACAACACCGCCGACTTCACCTGCGCGCTGGCTACCGGCGTTTGGTATTCAATAGCGTGCAGCTTGCCGCCGTGCGTTTTGCTACCAAGAATGTCCAGCGGCGGTCGGTCGCCAGGTGCAGCAGTGATTTGCGCTCCCATCTGGCGCAGGGGAACCATCACGCGCGCCATGGGACGCCGCGAGAGAGATTCGTCGCCATGGAGACGGCAGTCAAAATCGTGTCCCGCGAGGATTCCCGCCATCATGCGCATGGTGGAGCCGGAGTTGCCGCAGTCCAGACTTTCCGCCGGCTTCTGCAGGCGCTCGCGGCCTTCGATTTCAACTTTGGCCTGGTCCACGCGGACCGTGCATCCCAACTGGCGCACGCAACCCAGCGTGCTGGCGCAATCTGCGCCGGTGGAAAAGTTTTCCAACCGCGTGGTTCCCTGGGCGATGGACGCCAGCATGGCATAACGATGGGAAATGGACTTGTCACCCGGCATGCGGATGGAGCCGAGAATGTTTTTAGCGGGACGAATGATCAATCGCGTTGCTCCGTGCATTTAGTTTGCGGGAGCAATCGGCAAATGGCAAATGGCGATCAAGCGATGATCACACTTCGGAGCAAACTAGGGGCACAATCGGCGCATGCCTTCGCACAACAGGCATATTGCAGACGGAGATTCTTTGTTCGCCGAGCGACACCGCCCTTACTGATTTGCCGTCTTCTGCATCTGGGTTTGCGGCGCGGTGAGCATCAGCGGCTCTTCCGGCATCACGATCCAAGCTACGCCGTAGGCAAGGCCGCCAATGCCGCACAGGATGCAGATCAACCACACGATGCGGATCAAAGACACATCCAGGTCAAAGTATTCGGCGAAACCTTTGCAGACGCCGGCGATCTTCCGCCCTTCGCGCGGACGCACCAGCCGCTTGCGGGCCACCACGCCTCCGGCACGCTTGCCGCAGTAGGCGCACAGCACCGCGTCATCTTGAATCACTTTGCCGCAGTAGTTGCAATACATTTCATCTCCTTTGCAAGAGCTCGGAACATAACCATTAGCACACTTTCCGCCGCGCTTCTCGCGACGAGCAGTTAGCAATTGGCAACTAGCAATTAGCCGACACAACCCGGCCACCTGGTCTTGGCTAACTGCCATTTGCCAATTGCTAATTGCCTACTCTCGATAAGAGATACGGAGACGTAGCCCCCAAAGTTTCACCGTCCTTTGTACGGTTTATCCAGATATTTACGCGCTGCGCCAGCTTCTTCGCTGGACGAATCCAATGCGATGGCCGCACGATACTGGGTTTGGGCTTCCTGGCGCTTGGCCTGCAAATCCGCCACCTCGCCCCATCCCAGCAGGGCCTTCTGGCGATAGCCAGTGTCGCCTCCGGCAGAAGCCGCCCTCCGATACGCCTCCAGAGCTTCCGGCAGCTGGCCCAGGGCGCGCAGCGTTTCGCCCAGCGAGTAGTCCGCCAGTTCCAGGTGGGCATTCGGATATCCACCTTGTTTACAATCGTTTATGAGCTTGCGAAGCTTGGATAATGCTTCCGGATTGCGGCCCAGATCGCGCAGCAGATTGTCCTCTTCCAAGGCAAAAAGAAAGTTGCGCGGATGATCGCGGGTGAGCGACCGCACCACCTCCAGCGAGTCCTGCAAGCGGTCTTCCCTGCGGAGGAACAGAGACAGTGCGACGCGCGCGTCACTGCTGGTTTCGCCCCCGGCATTGGCAGCTTCGGCCAGCATCTCCAGGCCTTTTTTCCTGTCGCCACGGATGCCGGCGACTCCCGCCATGGCTCGAACCGGCAAAGAAAGGCTGCCGACCACGAAGTTGTGCGCTCCCACCACGGTCTTGGCGTCGCTATAACTGGGTCTCATCCGGAGGACTTCCTCGTGGTCATGGCGCGCGGACAAGGCATAGCGCAGGGCGGAAAACCAGGAGTGCTCCACGATGACCAGGTAGGTGGCGCGCATCCCTTCGGTGACGCCCCGGTTGTAGAGGGCCTCTACGTCCTTAGGGTTCGATCTAAGGCGCTTCTCTGAGGCCTCCATGCACCGGTCTGCCAGGTCCATGAGTTGCTTTTTGGTGGCGGCGTCCACCGGAACCTGTTTACTAGTTACAAAACCCTGCTTGGCGTAAAGCCGGGTGTCCAGGGCGTTGTATTTGTGCAACTGCTGGAAAAGAACGGCTTCCAGAAGGTGGTTCATGGCTTTGGCATCGTCAGAACGGGCTTCCAGGGCCTGTTTGAAATCGCGGATCGCCTGGTCGTACTCCAGGCTGTAGAAATGTTCAAAGCCGCTTCTGGTCAAAGCGTCATAGTCGGGCTTTGGGGCCTGAACCAGTCCCAAGGCAGGGGTTACTCTTAAGACAGTAACCACAAACAGCAGCAACCCTAGGTTACCAAGGGCTCTCAGAAGGGGGGAACGGTAAGGTCTCATGTGGGAGGCTATCGGGAAGTTTACCTGATTTCTCGATCGGGGCTGAAGAGGTAAAAGATTGGCTTAGCTCCCCCGCATTCCTCAAAACGGGGATACGGAGAACCATGACCAGACCGCTCAATCCGATGAAAGAGTTTTATACCGAAGCGGAGGCCGCCAGCTTCCTGCGCATCACTGTCTCTGAATTGCACGGCCTGCTTGACGAGCATATTTTCAACGACGGCAACCCCCGCCCAGAGGACATTAGCTTCTCTGACGCTGACCTGGTATTGCTCGGATTCTGGAGCAAGGCCAAGGAGAATCCCAAGGTCATCCGCATGCCAATTCGGTACTAAGTGACGCTGCCAGAAGCTTTTACAACGTAATTCTTTCCCTAGTTCTCTCCCGCGTCCGCAGTGTGCATGGTAAGTCATTTATTATCAAATATTTGCACTGGCCGTTCTTTGGCAAGTGGAATGCCTCTTGCTTAATCTGAGCAAGCAGGTTTCCGTTTAATGTCACACACGGCGTCCAACATCGAAGAACGGCAGGAGTTCTGGAAGCCGGTCATTCCCCCGCGGCCGGAAACAGAGCACGCGCCGGACGTTGCCGCCGACGCTTGCGCAAATTGCAGCGCGGAGCTGGTCGCCGACGCCCGGTTCTGCCACGCCTGCGGCGCAGCGCGAAACTGGACTCCAGCAGAATCCGCCGAGCCCCCGGCCCATCCCTGGTATGACCTGATCTGGTTGCGCGACGCCCTGGGACAAACCACGGCCTCGCTGGTGGCTCTCATCCTAGGATCTGCCTGCGTCATCGCCGCATTGTTTACCGGCATCTTCTTTACCGCCACCACCTTGCTCGATTGGCAGGCCGTACAGCTGTGGCGCATTGAGTGGCTCCTGGCGGCTGTTGCGTTGTTCGTTGCAGGAATTCTGTTGCAGAAGAAATAGCTTCTCCCTCGAAAGAAAAAGGCGGCCGCGCATGGGGCCGCTTTTTTATTGATATTCTGAAGATCCACCGCAATTCCCCATTGCCAAGATTGCCAAGATTGCCAAAAATCGCCGGGATTTGAAAAGCCAGAAAACCCAACACCTTGAAACACGGAGGAAAGGAGGAAACAGAGGGAATAAAAAAGAATGTCGGGGCTGGACTGAATGCAAAGCCTCCGCTTCCTCCGTTCCTCTGCGTTTCAAAGATTTTGGGTTTCAGTTGTGTTTTGGCTTCCAATTCCTGCGATTTTTGGCAATCCTGGCATTTTTGGCAATCTAGATAATCGGTCCCACGCCTTTGCCCACGGCCGGCGGGTGTCGCAGCGCGGACTCCACGTAGCGTTTGGCCGCTCGGGCGGCGTCCACGAGCGGCTTGCCCAGGGCAAGATTACAGGCCAGTGAAGTCGCAAAGGCGCAGCCTGTGCCGTGCGTGGACGAACCGGCGATCTTCGCGCCTGAGATGAAAGTCGGGTGTGTGCCTGGCTCCGGGCTGACCAGGTCCACGGGAGGATCGAGATGGCCTCCGGTGATGATGACGTGGCGCGCGCCCAATTGATGCAGCCGCAGCGCCGCAGCCGCCATCTCGTCCGCGTTACTCACGGTGAGGCGCGTGAGTAGCGAGGCCTCGGCGATGTTGGGAGTAATCACCGTGGCCATCGCCAGCAAACGGTTTTGCAAAACCAGCAGTCCTTCTTTGGAGATCAAATCCATGCCGGAGGACGACTTGAGGATGGGGTCAAGCACCACGTGGCGCATCCGGTGGCGCTTCAGGAATCCCGCCACCGCCCTGGCTGCTTCCGCCGATCCCAGCATGCCGATTTTCACCGCCGCAATGTTCAGGTCCGTGGCCAGTTCATCCAAGGTTTCCGTGATCACCCGGCCTTCCACGGGTTCCACGCGGACAACGCCGCGCGTGGACTGCACGGTCAACGCGGTAATGCAGCTTACGCCGTAGCACTTGTGCGCGGCCATGGTCTTGATGTCCGCGGTGATTCCGGCGCCGGATGAAGGATCAAACCCGGCAATCGAAAGGACAATGGGCCGGGCTTTGGACACAGGCTGCTTGGATTCGCTCGGCTTGGCTTTGCGGACCATCATTTGGACTCTTCGGTTTCTTGGGGATTTCGTTGCACGCGATTCGCAACGACGACTGCGCTTCAAGGTGTATTGTACAAACCGCGTATTCAGCAAACAAAATTAGAGACCATTTTGTCCTCCACAATCTCAACTCGACGGCGGGGGACCTTGAACCTGCCTCGCTTGAATAGCGTGGACTGGATGTACCTGGTTTATCTGCTGGCGATGGCGTTGCTCGCCGTGCTCCGGCGCCCTCCGGGGGCGGCCGCTCTGATCTTGCTGGCACACGGGCTGATCGCCACCGCCATCGTCGGGCTGGCAGCTTGGCGCGAGCGCTCCGCGGTGGTCCGCTTTCTGCATGACTGGTATCCGCTGGCGATGTTCATCTTTTCCTTCGAAGAAGTGGCTCGTTTCGCGCTCTCCATCTCGCCCCACTGGCACAACGACGTCTTAGTCCGCATGGAAGAGAGCGTGTTCGGCGTCTCTCCAAATGAGTGGATCGGACGCTTTCGTTCGCCCTGGCTCTCGGAAGTCCTGGACGCCGGCTATTTTTCTTATTACCCGATGTTCCCCGTGGCCGGTGGCTTGCTTTATGCCCGCAAGGACAAAACCCTGTTTCGCGAGCTGATGCTGACATCTGTTGTGATGTATGGAATGGCGTTTCTGGTCTACCTTTTGTTCCCCACGCAGTCGCCTCTGCATGCGGCAAACTCGGCAAGCGCGGCTATCAAGGGCGGCGCATTTACCTGGCTGGTTGGTCTGGTGCAACGTCATGCGGGCGTACATGGCAACGCTTTCCCCAGCAGCCACGTGGCCCTGGCGGTCCTCTGTGTGGTATTTGCCTGGCGTCACGCGCGCAAAGCTGGACTGGCCCTGCTTCCCTTTCTGGTCCTCATTAGCGTCAGTTCCATATATGACGGCTACCACTACCTCAGCGACGTGGTCGCGGGAATTCTGGTGGCGCTAACGGCGCTGGGGCTGGCGCGTCTAATGAGCCGTCGGCTTGCAAACCTTTTCTCAGACATTTAGGTTGATCTGTACCATCCCCACTCCCTGGAGGGACTCATGAGGTCTTCCCGCCTGTTATTTTTCGTTTTGCTGATGTTTGTTGTAACGGTCTCGAATGCCCAGACCGGGCCCAAAGCGGCGCCCGCAGCACACGATGCCAGCGGGGGCTTCACCGTCCCTGTGGATTATTACAAATTGCCCAACGGCATGCGCGTAGTTCTCTCGCCGGACCACACGGCGCCTACCATTGTCGTGGCCGTTTACTACCGCATTGGCTTCAGGGTTGAGCCCCGCGACCGCACCGGCTTCGCCCACTTGTTCGAGCACATGATGTTCCAGGGATCGCAGAACCTGGGCAAAATGGAGTTCATCAAGCTGGTGCAGAAGAATGGCGGCATCCTGAACGGCTCCACGCGCTTCGACTTCACCAACTATTTTGAAGTGCTGCCTTCCAACAAACTGGAGACCGCGCTTTGGGCGGAGGCGGACCGCATGCGCGGCCTGAACATCACGGAAGAGAACCTCAAGAACCAGCAAGGCGTGGTCGGCAATGAAGTCAAGGTAAACGTGCTGAACCGTCCTTACGGCGGCTTCCCCTGGGTGGACATGCCGCAGTACGCCAATACCAACTGGTACAACGCGCACAACTTCTATGGCGACTTGAAAGACATTGAAGCCGCAAAACTGGAAGACGTGGACGCGTTCTTCAAGACCTATTACGTGCCCAGCAACGCCGCGCTGGCGGTGGTCGGCGACTTTGAGCCGGCACAAGCCAAGGAGTGGATCAAGAAATACTTCGCCGGCATCCCTTCACCGCCGCAGCCCAAGCTTCCGGACATCGCGGAGCCTCGGCAGGAAACCGAGAAACACGCCAGTAAACCGGACACCCAGGCCAAACGGCCGGCCATCGCGTTCGCTTACCACATGCCGGACCGCAACACGCCGGAGTATTACGCCATGGGCATCCTGAATGAAATGCTGCTGCAAGGCGATGACAGCCTGCTCTACCAGGAACTGGTCAAGAAGCAGAAGCTTACCGCCAACGTGAACGGCGGCATCAACCTGCTGGGCAGCATGTACAACTACAACGGCCCCATGCTGTGGACAGCCGCGCTGTTCTATGACAACAACGTAAAGCCGGAGACCATCATGTCCGCCGTGGATTCCGTGGTTGAGCCGCTGCGCTCCAAGCCGGTGGACGCCGCCGCGCTGGACCGGGCACTGGTCAAGCTGCGCTCCGGGCTCTACAACACTTTGGGATCGAGCAACGGATTTGGTCTGGCGGACCTGCTATGCAGCTTCGCGCTGTTTGACGATAATCCAGCCCGCGTAAATTCCATTGAATCTGAATTTCGCAAAGTGACTCCGGCCCTGCTGCAAAAGACCGCGCAGGAATATCTGCGGCCCGGCAACCGCACCGTGCTGGTGGTTGAACCCAAGGCCGCTGCTCCGGACGTACCAAGGCCGGCAAACTAATTCCAGGAGCCAATTCCAAGCCACATGGAGAGAAATATGAAGAAGATATTGAAACTGATCGCACTGTCAGGCTTGGCCCTGGTCTTGAGTCTGGCTGGGCTGGCCCAGGAAAAAGCTGCGGCCCCGCCGCAAAAGCAGACTCCTCCTGCGGGAGGACCGCCGAAAGCCTTTACTGTTCCGCAGAAGCAAACTTTCACCTTGCCCAACGGGCTGCAAGTCACCATGGTGCCTTACGGAACGTTGCCCAAAGTGGCCATCCTGGCCACCGTCCGCGCCGGCAGCTTGAATGAGGCCGCTGACCAAGTCTGGCTCTCTGACTTCACCGGACGCCTCATCAAAGAAGGCGGCACCAAGTCGCGCAGCGCGGAGCAGGTGGCTCAGGAGTCCGCATCTATGGGCGGCTCCATTAACATCGGCACCGGCTATGACCAAACGCAGGTCTTCGCCGACGTGCTCTCGGAATTCGGCCCGAAAATGGTCGGTTTGCTGGCGGACGTGATCCAGCACCCGCTTCTTCCCGAATCTGAGTTCCCTCGTCTTAAGCAGGACGCGTTGCGCCGGCTGGCGATCACCAAGTCGCAGTCGCAGCCCCTGGCCAGTGAGCACTTCATGAAGGCCCTCTATCCCGACCATCCTTACGGCCGCTCATTTCCCACCGAGGAGATAATCGGCAAACTCACCGTGGCGGACGCCCAGAAGTTCTACAAGGACAACTTTGGCGCCGCCCGCACGCACGTCTACGTCGCCGGCAAGTTTGATGCCGCGGCCATGAAGAAGGCCATCACCGATTCATTCTCTGCCTGGGCCAAAGGGCCGGACCCGATGATCAACATTCCCAAGCCGGTTGCCAAGCGAACGCTGGAAGTCGTAGATCGCCCCAACGCCGCTCAATCCACGGTGTACGTTGGCTTACCGACGATTGACCCCAGCAACCCTGACTATATCGCGCTGCAAGTCACCAACGCGATTCTAGGCGGCTCGTTCGGCTCGCGCATTACCTCCAACATCCGCGAGCAGAAGGGATACACGTACTCTCCCTTCAGCACTGTATCCACGCGTTATCGTGACGCTTACTGGGCGGAGTTTGCCGACGTCACCACCGCGGTCACCGGTCCATCTTTGAAGGAAATCTTCTTTGAGATTGACCGCCTGCAGAAGGAACCTCCGTCCCCCGACGAGTTGAAAGGCATTCAGGACTATATGGGCGGAATCTTTGTTCTGCAAAACTCCAGCCGCCTGGGCATCATCGGCCAATTGGTATTCATTGACCTGCACAACCTGGGCGATAAATATCTGGAAACGTACGTCCAGAAGGTCTTTGCCGTCACCACCCAGCAAGTGCAACAGATGACCCAGAAATATTTGACGCCGGACAAAATGACCATTGTGGTGGTAGGCGACAAGAGCAAAATCACCGAACAACTTGCGCCTTATCAACCCAGCGGCCAGTGAGCGGCGAGGGTTAGCATCTTTCGCGATTGCGGGGTCCTTCAGGATCCCGCACTTTTTTCTGCGTGGACTTAGCTTCGCGGTGTTCTGGTCAGCGTCGTGATGGAGTGGATCAACCCCATCCTCAGCTCCTCCGCTTCCTCCTTTCCTCCGTGTTTCAAAGGTTCTGGGTTTCGCTGACGACCGTCCGCAATCGCGCAACTTGCTCTTCCGTCTCAACAGGATTTATAAGCTAATGGCTAACGGCTAAGTGCTAACGGCTGCTCTCATGCAAATCATTTTCGGCATTCACGCGGTGGAAGAAGCGCTGTCAGCGCGCGGACGAGGCTTTGAATACGTGGCGGTGGCGCCTGGCCGCGACGACGCACGCATCCAGAAGATCACGCAGCTATGCCGCAGCGCGGGCGTTCCGGTCCGCACCTTGCCGCGCGACCAGCTCACGCGGCTGGCCAAAGTAGCCAGTCACCAGGGCGTAGTGGCCGTCACGGCGGAAAAGCGCTACAACGACATTGAAGACCTGCTGGCCCACAAGCGCGGCCAGTATGCATTTCTGCTGGTGCTGGACGGCATTGAAGACCCGCACAATCTGGGAGCGATCATCCGCACGGCGGAAGGCGCCGGCGCCGACGGCGTCGTGTTACCGGAGCGCCGCGCAGTCGGCGTAACGGCTACCGTCGTCAAGGCGTCTTCTGGCGCCACCGAGTATCTGCCCATCGCCAAGGTCACCAACATTGGACGCGCCGTGGAAGAACTGAAAGAGCGCAACATCTGGACCGTTGGCCTGGACGAGCGCGGAGACAAACTCTACGACCAACTTGACTACAAAATGGACTGCGCGCTGGTCCTGGGCGCCGAAGGCCACGGCCTGCACGAGCAGGTGCGCAAGAAGTGCGACTTTTTGGTTTCCATCCCGATGCTGGGAAAAGTGCCGTCGCTCAACGTCTCGGTGGCGGCAGCCGTGGTGATGTATGAAGTCGCGCGGCAGCGGCGGAAGTGAACGCGCCACAGTCTACTTCGCCGGCTCTTTCTTTTCCGGTGTTGCCGGACGCTTGCGCGCTTTGATCACGATGGCCAGATCACCATTGCGGGTGTTGGTGAAACGCAACTTGACGTGGCCTTCTTCGTCCAGTGAGATCACCGCCGGAGTGTTCACCGACGTCAGCATCCAGCCCGGCGGCAGTATCACGTAGTTCACAGGACGGCCCAACGTTCGCGCCCAGACCAGCTCGCCGTCCTTCACCGTGTAGCTCACGGGATCGGTGTAGGCTTCCTGAGCGCGAACTCGCGCGGATTGGCCTTCCGCGATGGGATGCTCCAAATCGCCCTGCACCGCTACCGATTCGGGATCAAGTTTGTCTGGATAGTAATCAAGGGCGTTTACGTCTTTGCCGGTGACGGCGTAAGTCTTGAGCGGCTTGCCGCTGTCCACGTCAATCATCTTGGCGTCCGGCGAGACCACGCTTCCCTTGCGCACAAAGCTATGGACGTACTTCTGCCCGACCCGGGTCACGGTGAAGTCATGCGAGAAGCGGAACTGGTGCGTGTCCGGATCGAGAAGCCAGTAAGTGATCACGCGGTCCTGTTCGGCGCGATGAAATGATTCGTCCTGGGCCTGGACGGACAGCGCAGCCAGCGCGAACACGACGATCGCCAACTTTTTCATGGCAGTCTCCGCGCGACGATTCTTACAGGAAGCTGGTCATCGCGATCATTGAGAAAGCTGAGCCGGACGCGGCCGTCAGCGTCGGTGGAAACCATCGCCGGAGAAGCGCTCTCCACCACTTCCCATCCTTTGGGTAGCACAACCACGTTGCGCTTGATGCCCAGCGGCCGCTCGAACACCAGTTGGCCGTCTTTCAGGTAATAGGAAGCCGCGTCAGTATAGGTCTTGAAGATGCGAATGCGGGTCTCGCCGCCCTTGGGCACCGGGCCCGGCAGACGGACCTTGATGAACTCAGCGTTGTCCGGCGTTTGGGAGGAGACCAGGCCCGCTGCTTTCGCGTCCTTGCCGGTGATCGGCTCTAACTTCAGTTCTTTGCCGGTGCTGCGTTCGATCACGCGTTCCTTCGTCGCCACCGAGCCTGGCCGGATTGGATTGAGAAAGAACTCCGCGCCCTCGCGGTCCTGAGTAACGTCATAGCTGATGGCGAACTGATGGCTCTCCGGCGTCAAAAGCTCGTACAAGGTGAATTCGTCGCTGGCCACCAGCGGCACACTCAGCAGCAGAAGCAGCGCAACGATTCTGGTCCACATAGCGGCGGAGTGTATCACAGTGACGGCCACTTCTCTGCAAAGCCACGCGCCTCGCGACGCATCTTTGCCTTGGCTAATTGCCAGTTGCCAGCTGCTGCTTCTTATTACAAACCGGTAATCGCAGCCTTCTGCTTATAATTGACAAAGAATGGTTCCCAACAAGATCTGGCAGGCAGCGATTTGGGTTCTGGCAGTGGCCTGCCTGAGTTGCGGGCTGCGCGCTGAGCCTATCAAGCAGCTCAAGCCCACGGGATACGTCAACGACTTCGCCGACGAACTGGACGACTACACCTCCGACGCCATCACCACTCTCTGCCAGCAGATTGACCAGAAGGCCAAAGCGCAGATTGCAGTGGTCACCATCAAGTCGCTCGACGGAGCTGATATTGAAAGTTACGCTGTCAGCCTCTACAAGGAATGGGGCATCGGATCAAAGGCCAGCAACCGTGGCGTGCTGATCCTGCTTGCAGTCAATGACCACCGTTACCGCATTGAAGTGGGCTACGGGCTGGAGCCCATTCTTCCCGACGGAAAAGTCGGCGGCTTTGGCCGTGAAGCTGTTCCCCTGCTTCAGCAAAAGCAATATAGCGAGGCCATGTTGTTGCTTACCCAGCGCGTGGCCGATGTAATTGCCGCCGATGCGGGCGTCACCATCAAACCTCCAGTGCCGCCGAGCACACCTGCACCCGCGGTCGGCACGCCTCCGCGGCCAGCCCACCACTTTTCTCCCGGCACAGTCATCCTGTTGACGATCGTGGGCGTAATCGCCCTGGCCATTGTCGCCAACATGTTCGGGTTTGGCGGACTGCTCAACGTGGTGAGCGTCATCCTGAACATCGTACTGATGTTTAGTGGCGGCGGCGGGCGCGGGCGCGACGGCGGCAGTTGGGGCGGCGGAGGTGGCTTCGGCGGTGGTGGCGGGTTTGGCGGATTTGGCGGAGGCAGCTCCGGAGGCGGCGGCGCAAGCGGCGACTGGTAGCCGCAGAGCGGAGAAACACTCTATGGAAGCAGAAAAGCAAATCGCAGAATTTGTGGAACGTCTCAAGCAGGCGGCCGGCCCGAACCTGGAGTGCGTCGCGCTCTTCGGCTCAGCCGTCTCCGATGACTTCCATCCCGACTTCTCAGACATCAATCTCCTTTGCGTGGTGGGCCAACTCTCCGCGCAAACTCTGGCTGCGTTGGCGCCGGCCATCCGATGGTGGACCGAGAACATGTTCCCAGCGCCGCTGGTCTTTTCCCGCACGGAACTGGAACGCTCCGCGGACGTGTTTGCCATCGAATTGCTCGACATCTGCCAGCGGCACCGCATTCTCTATGGCGAAGACATCTTCAGCAACCTGGTGGTGCCCATGGACCTGCATCGCATCCAATTGGAGAACAACCTGCGCACCAAGCTGCTGACCTTGCGGCAAATGTATATTCCGGCTGCCGCCAATGACGACCGCGTGCGCCGGCTCATGCTGGATTCAGTCTCCAACTTCGGCGCGCTGTTCCGCCACACGCTCATCGCGATGGGAGAGCAGCCGCTGGCGTCCAAAGCTGACAACATCAAGAAACTGGCCGACCGGGTCAAGTTTGATCCTGCCATTTTTCTGCAACTGTTGCAGGTGCGCGCCCGCAAGGCAAACGAAAGTGAGATTGCCGCGGACACTGGATTTGCCAAGTATCTGGAAGCAATTGACAAGGTAGTTCAGGCCGTGGACGCCCTGTAACCCTTGTACGTTAGAATCGCCTACGTGGACGGAGGAGAAGAAAATGAAAGCGCTCATCGTAATCGTCATCATTGCCGTGTTGCTGCTGGCCTGCTTTGGCAGCTACATCAGCACCAAGAACCAACTCGTGACCAAAAATGAAGCGGTAAAGGCCGCTTGGTCGCAGGTGGATATTGTGCTGCAGCGCCGCGCCGACCTGATCCCCAACCTGGTGGAGACGGTGAAAGGCTTTGCCGCGCAGGAGCAGACGGTCTTTGGCGATATCGCTAAAGCACGTTCACGTTTGCTCTCTGCTAACACGCCGACCGACAAGATCGCCGCCAACCAGCAACTTGATGGCGCAATCGGCCGTCTGTTGGTGATCGTGGAGAACTACCCGCAGTTGCGCTCCAATGAAAACTTCTTGCGCTTGCAGGATGAACTTGCCGGAACGGAGAATCGCATCGCCGTCGAACGCAAACGCTACAACGATTCCCTGCAGGACTACAACACCTACATCGGCCTGTTTCCCAACAGCCTTTGGGCGGGGATGGCCGGCTTCAAGCGCAATGACGCCTATTTTGCCGCCAGTGAAGGCGCCAAGAGCGTGCCGAAAGTTGATTTCTCCGGCGTGAAGCCCGGCGCAACGGCCACTCCCGTGCCCGCTCGCTAAGCATTTTGGGCCGCGGCTACGGCTGCGGCCCAGCTAATTGTCAAAGAGCACCGGCACGACTATCAGCGCGTGCCGCTGGAAACTTCACTTCGTCAGCCCGATCCTCTGCACCAGCTCCTGGAAACGTTCGTCAGAACGCATGTCGTCGAGCATGGGATCCACGTTGAGCCACGTCAGGCCGTCGGCGCGTTCGCGGAACGCCTTGTCCAGCCACACCAGCGCGCGTTCGCGGTCGCCCAACCCGGCGTACAACATGCCGAAGTACGTGGGCGGAATGTAGCGTTTGGCCATCACCGACCTGAAGCTCTCCGCCATCTTCTTGGCTTCGTCCAACTGGCCGACCACGGCATACGCCAGGCCCAGCGCGGCGTCAACCAGGGGAACTTCGCCCGGCGGCGCTGCGGCCTTCAACTGTTCAATGCATTCCTTCTCCTGGCCCAGACGCATGTGCGAGCGGCCTTTGATGTAGTGCAGCATGAAGTGCTTGGGATCAAGCTGCAGGCCTTTGGCGCATTCGTCCACCGACTGCTGAAACTCGCGGCCAAAGTAATATGCCAGCGCGCGCGTTGCGTGGACGGCCACCAGCCGGTGCGGGTCCGTCTCCTGCACAATGCGCATGGTCTCTTCAATTTCGCGCAGCGCATCTTCGCGCCGGCCTAGCGCCAGCAGCAGCCATGAATACCACAAGTGGGCGTCAGGATAGTCGGGATTCAACTCCAGCGCGCGCTTGTAGTGCGTCTCCGCGCCCGCCCAGTTCCAGTGATAGTGGTGTTCGACTAACGCCAGCGCGGTGTGGGCTTCCGCCAGTTCGCTGTCCAGTTGCAGCGACTGCCGCGCCGCCGTCTCCGCCTTGGGCATGGCTTCATGCGGAGGCAGAATGTCAAATGGCGCAATCGCCAGCAGCGCGTACGCGCTGGCCAGTCCGGCGTGCGCCGGAGCGTAGCTTGGATCAAGCTCCACGGCGTGCTTGAAATCCTGAATGCTCTTGCTGATGCCCGCCGGAGTCATCTCATGCAGGTGGAAGCGCGCTTTCAGATAGGCGTCATACGCGGCCGGCTGGATGCGATGCTGGCCTTTGCGAAGTCCGGTGAGCCGCTCGCTCTCGGTGAGATTCAGCGCCAGGTGAATTTCCCCGGCGATGGCCTGGGCAATCTCCGCCTGCACGCTCAGGACGTCACTCATGTCGCGTTCGTAGGTTTCAGCCCAGAGCTGCGTCTGGTCCTGGATTTCGCTGAGTTGCGCAGTGATGCGCACGCGGTCGCCGCCGCGGCGTACTTTGCCTTCCAGCACGTAATCCACGCCCAGGTCTTTCTTCATCTGCTCCAGTGACGACTTGCTGTTGTCATAATGCAGCGCCGTGCCTCGGGCAATCACCGCCAGCTCCGCCGGCTGCAACCGCGTGATCTGTGTGATCATCTCTTCCGTCAGACCTTCACTGAAATAGTTGTCTTCCGCGCTGCCGCTCAGGTTGCCAAACGGCAGCACCGCCAGCTTGATCTTGTCGCCGGGCTTTTGCGGCTGCTCCGCCGGCGCGGCTTGCTGACGCGTCGTGAACCATTGCGTCAGCTCCGCCGGATAGGCATACACTGACCCCAGCTTGTCATGCTGGTGGCGATGCACCGGCAGACCTTCCTTTTTCTCCCAGCGCTGCACGGTGCGCACGTCGCGCCGCAGGTAGGAGGCAATCTCCTTCCAGGAATCAAGCCGCTCTGCAAGATTGCCGGTCATGGTTCGGGCTGTACTCTCCTCTTTGCTCTAGTTTGGCTGTCCATCATACTCTGCCGTTGGCGTTTTCCGATGACGGCGATCACGTTGCGATGCCGGCGATTTCGGCGATCCCCCGCCCCCTCCCCCTTCATCCCCGAAAAATAAGGACTTAGCTCCACTCATCCCCGGCGATACCCCCTTCAAATCCCGGCGATACCCAGGTTCAGCCCCGGCATGGCCCGCCCTCCATCCCCGGCGATGGTCTGCCCCTCCATATACGCATAACCCACTGTAATTAAACGAGTTATGTTAGCATGATGGACAGCGAAAGTCAAGCGCAAAGAAGCGATTTACCTTCCCCAAAAAGACTGAATCACAAGATGTATGGATGACCAACCTAGATCAACCCCACATCTTGTGATTTTGCGATTCTTGCGGACCGCGGACGCCCTCGCCTGCGCTAGCAGCAATCACTGCACCGCCAACCGACGTTGGTAAAGAGAACTTGACCGTAGAGACGTGGCACCGCCACGTCTCCCTGCCCGGGTGAAGCGGAATGTCGGAGTCACCCGCGATACAGTCCCGCCAGGGACGACCGATAGCTTTAACAGGGCAGGCTTTCAAGCTTGCCTTCGCCGGAGGCGAACGAGGACACGTTTCCGAGGCGCGCAACGCGCGCTGAGGAATAAGTGCCGGGTAAGCACGAAAAGAAACTGCTTCCTCACTGCCGTAGGCCCGCGCGCAGCCAAGCGAAGCGCGATCAAACGAGCGATTGTAGAATATCCGCAGAGCCTCTGGTTAGAATCCGGGAACTGCTCTTGTGGAAACGAGTTCCCCCAAAGCGATTCAGAGTAAAAGGACGACCTCAGTGTATACATTCGAGTGGATCCTCGGCGGACTCACGCGCTCCGAACAGGCCGAGGAGTTAGCGGAGTTCTATTCTAGACATTACGGACGATGGGGCAAGGGGAGTGGTCGGGAAGGCCAAGCAGTGAAATGCACGTCGGCCATGGTTCAGGAACTGCTAAAGTCGGCGGATTCTCGCATTGCGTTGGCTAGGCTCAACGGCGAATTAGTCGGCTACGCGATCGCACTCCAGACGAAAGTGCCCCACTACGGGATGGTCTCATGGGTAACACAACTGGTCGTCCATCAAGATCACCGGAGGAATAACGTAGGCAAGACTCTTTTGTTCACAATCTGGGGCTTCAGCGATCACAAGGCTTGGGGCTTAATCAGCGCAAACCCCTATGCAATCCGTGCTCTTGAGAAAGCGACCCGCAGAAGGGGCTCGCCAAAACGGATAAAACAGAATCAAGATACGTTACTAAGGCTCGGTATTAGCGAGGTTCCCTATGTTAAGGAGTCGACAGAACTCCGAATCATGAAAGATGAGTCGCGAATAAACACTGCTTTCTTGCTCGACCACTCCACGTTGGATGAAATGCTAGCTGGTGTCATCAGCAAAGGGAAACCTTGGACGCTGGGCCCGTTGCCAGAAGGCTGGGAATGGTTTGCTTTTACATTCCATGATCAGGAGCAAATTGGACTGACTGCGATGGAACTCGAGCAAATGTTACTGGCGTCAGATGAAGTAACAAAGTGCGCATATTCGCGAATGCTGCTGAATGGGGGCGACCATTCCTGGGCGAAACACTCACCAGCTGAAGTCGATTTCATCATAGATAACTGCCTTAGCCCTGGGGCTGATTCGATTGTGGATTTCGGATGTGGCCGTGGGCGGCACGTTCTGCAATTGGCCTCCCGTGGGATCAACGCGCTTGGCGTTGACTATGTTGAAGCATTCATTGCCGCCGCTCGCCAAGAAGCCCTTGCACGAGGCCTAACCCAAGCCTCATTTGCGGTTGCCGATTGTCGCACAATTAACCTGGAAAGAGAATTTGACGCGGGCATCTGCTTGTATGACGTCGTGGGTACCTACACAGAACGAGAAGATAATCTCAAAATCATTCAAAATCTGGCGCGACATGTCAAACGAGGCGGTTACGTATTATTGTCAGTAATGAATATGGAGTTTACGGTACGCCAAGCACGACATTGGTTCTCAATCAGCACTGATCCCGACAAATTACTGGAACTCAAACCCAGCAGAACCATGGAAACAACCGGGGACATATTCGATCCGGAGCACTACATGATCGACAAAGAGACCAAAATCGTCTACCGCAAAGAGCAGTTCGAAGCGGGTACAACCCTGCCGCAAGAGTTGTTGGTTAGGGACAGACGTTACACCAGGGACGAAATCGAGGCACTCTGCCGCCACGCCGGTATGGAGGTTATCTGGACTCGTTATGTTAGATCGGGCGCGTGGATGGAGCCCTTGGCGCGAGAAAGCGAACGCTCGAAAGAGATTTTGATCCTTTGTAAGAGGTCGTGATTCGTTAAGGCATTCGGTCTAGCCCGATCAAGCATCAGTGTTGAACTCACATGTTAACGATGCTGCATTGGAGTGGCCGAATGCTTGTCCGACGCGGACAGTTGTAGGAGAGCTGATGTCAAACCGAACGAAGCGGGCGACCCAAGAACATGTGATAGGAAAACAGGCAGTGCAAATACTGGAGTCCATCCTTCCGCCGTGGTGGGTAATGCGAGAATACAAGCCCGACTATGGCATTGATCTGGCGATTAAGTTATTTGAGGAAGTCAAGAGTAACTCGCGCAAAAAGGCTTATGACACCTTGGGAGAGCACTTATTTGTCCAGGTGAAAGGCGCGCAGCGACTCAGCCCACGAGAGATGCACATCCCTCCGCGAATCAACGTAGAACGCGGCTCTGATCCAGGCGGAGGTAGGCTAAGCGGCCAAGCACGCGTCGTACCTGTCTTGTCCTGTCGCATTGATGCTAACGAGTTGCTCACCAGTCAGCGCATGGGCGCAGCGCTGCCTATTGTCTTAGTTGTGGTGGAAGTCTCGTCGCGGCGAGCTTTTTTTGTGTGCCTCACGGACTATGTCGACAAGATCATTCTCCCAAACGACCCCAGTTATGCGACAAAACAAACCAAGACAATTCTCGTTCCCATTAGCAATGAGATTAAGAGGGACTATCTGATTCCTCTGCAGTATTATGCGAAGCGGCCAAAATTGTATGCCGCATTTCAAAAATTTGCCTATCAAGAACATGAGCTAAAATTCATTGGCGAAGACGAACTACTCGCGACGACGCGGCGATTTGCGCGTATTCTTTTGCGTTCAGATGTGTGGAAGTCATGTGAATGGTGGGCACCAATTGCTATGGCCCATCGCCACTTGGAGTGTTTGGTCAAAGACGGCGACCCTCAATTATTTAGATATTCCGAGCCTTCTAACAAATTGGAATCCCGCGAACGAATCTGGTCTCCCTTAGGAAGTGACGGAGTCAGCCTCTACAGTCAAGCAGAGATGATGAGGTTGATAGAGATCCGCACTCTTTGGCAGCAGCTCGCGAATCTCGGGAGAATACATGAAGAAGTCTGTAGAGAGTGGTTCCTCCCATCATTTTTTGGAACAATGACACAGTAGCCGACTGCGAACTCTAAAAATCTCATATTGTTTTGAAACATGTTATTCAACGAATCTCTTCCAGAGATTTTTTCGATTCTTGCGCCCCCTTACCTCGCGGAATCTACCGCAGCAACGAGACTATTCCTCCGGTTCTGCTTTGAGCAGTCAGCCATCAGTTGTCCCCCCGGGTAGGCTTGGGCCTTGCTTCGCGCGCTGCACAACATTATGCTGTTCCCGTTATGAAATCTCCCGCGGCAATCATCTTCCTTGCTTTGCTGCTCTCCTTGGCGGTCACCGGGTGTGGCGGTAAAGGAACCGCGGGCGCCGCCAGCGGTACGCTCGATTGCACCGTGAGGGCGCTCAGCGTCATCCCGCAAAATGCCGCCGCCAGCCATATCTCTTCCGCGCCGGGGAACCAGCAGCAATTTAGCGCCGGGCCGAACATGCCCATGGGATGCCCCCCGCCGCCCCTACCTTTTGATTTTGCCACGTGGTCGGTTTCCGATCCGGTCAACGTGAGCATCAGCAACGCGCTAGACTCCACCCGCGGGACCGCAATCTGCCTGGGCGCGACCGCTGGAGCGGTCAAAGTCACCGCCAGCGCCAATGACCCCAGGCTCGCCGGCGGCGCAACCGTAACCGGCTCGGCATCGCTGACCTGCAACTGAAGGCCACGCGACAAGCATCAGACGCGAACAAGGACGGTCCGGGATTGTTATAGGTTCCCGCGTGCGCAACTTAGAGCTATCGCAGGCTATTGAACCTTGCCTCTCCCCTGCCACGGGACTATGCTTCCTCTTATTATGAAACTTACTACAGCAATTCTATTTGTTACTCTAGTCCTGTCCTTGGCCGCCGCTGGTTGCGGCGCCTCGAACCATGACTGCAACATGACCGCGCTCAGCCTTTCCCCTTTGGATGCCACGGCCAGCCATACCGCCGCGGCCCCGGGGAACCAGCAGCAATTCAGTGCGACTCCGGTATTGCCCTCAGGCTGTCCAATTCCCCCGGTGTCTTTCTTTTTCGCCACGTTTGCTGTTTCCGACACCACCAATGTCAGCATCAGCAATGCTCAGGACCAGACCCACGGCACCGCAACCTGCATCGGGGCAACTCCGGCGCCGGCCACGGTGATCGCGACCGCGACCAATGGCCACGGAGTTGCGGTGACGGGATTTGCCCGCCTGACCTGCAACTAGGCGGAGCAGCAAAGAAGTGCAAGAAGTTCGCGTCAAAGCGTTCCCTGTTTTGAGGCCGGTGACGCCGGCCCGCGAACCATACTTTCTCCGGGGGACTTGTCGCAATGTTCAACTTCATGAATAGCTTACGGCGCGCTCCGATGAAGCGGCCGGGAATAGCCATGCTCTTTGCCGTAGGACTGCTGCTTGTTTCCTGTGGCGGAGGAAATTCTGACACCATTGATGGCAACTGGGCGGCCTCCCTCTCCGGAGCGCAAACCTTGAACTTCCACACCACGCTGAATACCCAGACCGGCTCCGCCGACCTGATGGTGACCAACTTGGAATTCAACCCGGCGACTACCTGCTTTCCTACGCCCGGATCTGGCGGATCAGCAACATTTACCTCAGCCGGGGTGGTCAACGGGAACATCACCGGCGCCTTCACCATGTCCATCGGCACGCTGTTCCCCGGACCCACCCAGAATCTTCTTGTGCTGCAGGGAAACGTGAACGGCAAAACCATCTCCGGCACATGGACCCTGACCGGCGGCGTGGTCACTACTTGTACCGTCGGCACAGGAAACTTCACCATGACCAAGATGTAGGCAAGGATAGGCGAACCAACAACATCGTCCGGAAAAAGATTCGGGGCGCCATCGCGGCGCCCCTGAGTCGAAGAACTTCGTCTGTAACCTTACGCCAGTTCCTGCTTGGCCGCTTCGGTCTCTTCCACCACTTTGCCGTCAAACAAATGGATCGTCCGTTCCGCGTGCTTGGCAAAGCGCGCATCGTGGGTGACCATGCAGATGGTTGCGCCTTCGCGATGCAATGACTGCAACAGGTCCATCACTGCTTCGCCGTTGCGCGAGTCCAGGTTTCCGGTAGGTTCGTCCGCCAGCAGGATGGAGGGTGATCCGGCCAGGGCCCGGGCCACCGCGACGCGTTGCTGCTGACCGCCGGAGAGCTGTGAGGGATAGTGCCGCATGCGGTGCGCCATGCCCACCTTTTCCAGCGCTTCCTGCACTCGCTTCTTGCGGTCGGGAGAGGACATGGAGCGGTAGGTGAGCGGCAGCTCAACGTTCTCGTACACGGTAAGATCGCCAATCAGGTTGAAACTTTGGAAGATGAAGCCAATTTCCTGGTTGCGAATGCGCGCCCGGTCGGAGAAATCCAGCCCCTGGACGGCGCGATTGTTCAGCGTATAAGAGCCGTCCGTGGGCGAATCCAGCAGGCCGATGATGGAGAGCAGTGTTGACTTGCCGCATCCCGACGGGCCGGCGATGGAGACAAACTCGCCTTTGTTGATGTCCAGGTGAATGCCGGAAAGCGCATGGGTTTCCACCTCATCGGTGTAGAAAATCTTGGTAACAGTTTCCAGCCTGATCAGTGGTTGTCCAGTTGCCACGGTTTCCAATCTCCTTCAATGCCCGGTTGGCGGGGAAGTTGTTATTTGCTCAGTTTGATTCTTTGGTCGTTGTCGTAGCGCTGCATGTCTGAAAGGATGACCTTGTCGCCTTCCTTCAAACCTTTCACAATTTCTATGTACGTAACAGAGGCGCGCCCCAGTTCCACCTGGACGCGGACCGCTTCTTTCTCGTCCGGGTCCATCTTGAACATGCTGACCGTCTGTTTTTCCTGCCCGGAAGCCGGGCGGCCCACGTACAGCACGTTCTCCAGTTTCTCCAGGGTAATGGTCCCATCCACGCTCAGGTCCGGGCGAGATCCTTTGGGCGGCGGCTCGGACAGGGTCACGTCCACCGTGACCGTGCCATTCTGCGACGCCGGATCAATCCGGCTCACGTAGCCCTTGACGATTCCGTTGTGCGTATCAATGTCCGCCAGCAGTCCGGTAACAATGTCTCTGGCTTGGGTCTCAGGAATCTTCAGCTCGGCCTTCAGGTGTTCCGGCTGCACTACTTTCGCCAGAATAGTTCCCTGCGCCAGGCGCTGGCCCACGGTAACCGGCTCGTCCTGCAAGACTCCGGTGATGCCAGCGCGGACCTTGAGCGAAGCCAACTGCCGGTGTTTGAGACCCGACATGGCCCGTTTCTGGTCAATGGTGGCTTGCTGTACGGCCATCTGGGTTTCCACCGCTTTGGTGCTTTCCGAAATGCGCTCATGCTCTATGTCGCGGCGCGTGGCCAGTTCTTTCTCCTTGGCCAAAGATGCCTTGAGCGCGGACTCTGACAGCACGCCGATCTTCACCAGTTCGCGGTTCGCATCGGCATCGCGCTTGGCGTTCTCGTAGTCCGCTTCCACCGTGGCCGAAGCGGCCTTCAGGTTGAGCAGTTCGCTGTTTACCTTGGCTTTGATGTTGTGAAATTCAGCCTCCGCCGACTTCACTTCCAGATCAGAGTTCAGGGCCTCCTGCACCACCTGCGGATTGGAGAGTTCCATGATGACCGAATCCGGAGTCACCGGCGTTCCCGGCAACAACAGAATACGTTCCACGCGGACGTCGGTTTCCGCCGGGATCAGGCGAACATCTTCCGGAATGGGAACCAGTGAGCCGATGCCGTGGCAATTCCGGATCATGGAGCCGCGTTTCACCGTGTCCGGCCAGACCTGGCCCATTTCCACGGTTGGCGCCGCCGGGCTGAGCCGGCCAACCCCCAGCGTGATGCCGCCAATCGCCAGGACCGTGATCACGCCGATGATCAGGTTCTTTTGGCGCTTCTTACGTCTTACCGATTCGTCGCGAATAATATCCATTGCGTTCTTAAGTACATGCACCGTTGCTGCCAAAGAGCTGACAGCTACAACCTATTGATTTAACAAAGCAAACTCGTAGTCCTATACTGCGCTTTTCGCCGCCGGCTGTCCATTCCTGAAAGCAACTGTCCGGAATCGGACACATGGATAAACTCAACCCGGAGCCGGCCGCTAGTATAGACTCAGCCTCGCCGCATTGGTTATGACAGAATCATCCTCCGCAGCTTCCGCCGTGCCTCTTTCCGTACCCCGGCTTTTCTATACCGATCACTACCCTATTACGTTGCCAGAGAGCCACAAGTTCCCAGTTCTTAAGTACGGCATGGTGCGTAAACTCCTTGAGAAGGACGGGCTTTTTCAATTCGAGCCTGCGCCGCCGGCGACCATGGAGCAAATCGAACTGGCGCACGATCCCGCCTACGTCCGCAGCGTCCTCGAGGGGTCCCTGGCTCCGGCGGCCATGCGACGAATCGGCCTGCCGTGGTCAGACGTGCTGGTGAAGCGCTCATTGGCCTCCGTGGGCGGAACGCTGGCGGCGGCCCAAGACGCGCTCCGCCGGGGCTGGGGCGGAACCCTGGGCGGAGGAACGCACCATGCTTTTCGCGGAGAAGGCGCGGGCTTTTGCGTGTTCAACGATATCGCCGTGGCGATTCGCGTCCTGCAGCACGGCGGGCGCATTCAGCGCGCGGCGGTGATTGATCTTGACGTCCACCAGGGCGACGGGACCGCCGAGATCTTCCGCGATTCGCCCGAAGTCTTCACTCTCTCCGTGCATTGCCAGAGCAACTTCCCTTTCCGCAAACAACAAAGCTGCCTGGACATTTCCCTTCCTGACAAAACTAATGACAACAGCTATTTACAGCATCTTGATGAAGTTTTGCCTGAAGTTTTGGATTTTCGGCCGGAAATCATCTTCTACCAGTCCGGCGTGGATGGCCTGGCTTCCGATGTTCTTGGCCGTCTGTCGTTGACCCACGAAGGACTTCTGCTGCGCGACCGCAAAGTCATGGCCACGGTGAGCGATGCCGGCATTCCCCTGGTCATCACCTCGGGCGGCGGATACTCACGGCCCATCGAACTCAGCGTGGAGGCGCACGCTAACACCTATCGCACAGCGTGGCAGGTGTTTTGCCAGCAACGCGAAGTCGCGGCGCCTGCGGCGGCACAGAAGCAATGAAGAGCCCGATTCGCGCCCAGCGTTCTTCTCTAAAACCTGGTGGCCCAACCCGCGTGAAACCAATCCAGCAGCCCAGTGAACTTCCGGGCATGCGGCCTGCCGCAAATCCGTTCTTCTGTTGAGTTGGCAATGGTATTCTCTGATTCACTATGTCTGCGGGTACAAAACATTCCTCCCAGCAACTTGCCCTGATGGACCTGACTGAGGCCAGCCAGGCCGTACAAAAGAAAACCGTATCGCCGGTCGAACTGACGCAGGCTTGCCTGGCGCGGATTGAGCGCCTGGACCCGCTGCTGAAAGCCTTCATCACGGTCACGGCCGAGTCCGCTCTGGCCGAAGCCGCAAAGGCGGAAGCCGAGATCGCGCGCGGAGAATGGAAAGGTCCGCTGCACGGAATTCCCGTGGCGATAAAAGATCTGGCGGAGACCGCGGGCGTGCGCACCACCGCCGGCAGCGCGGTGCTGGAGCATCACGTTCCCTCTGAAGACGCTGAGGTTGTACGGCGTCTGCGCGCTGCGGGTGCAGTCCTGCTGGGCAAGCTGAACCTGCATGAGTTCGCTTACGGAGGCAGCGGGATCATCGGCCATTTTGGCGTGGCCCGCAACCCCTGGAACACCGCCCACATCACCGGAGGGTCTTCGTCGGGCGCCGCTGCGGCAGTGGCCGCCAGCCTTTGTTACGGCGCTATCGGCACGGACACAGCAGGGTCCATCCGCCTGCCCAGCGCGTTTTGCGGCATTGTGGGAATCAAGCCGTCTTATGGTCTGGTGAGCACGCGGGGAGTGATTCCGCTCTCCTGGTCGCTGGACCACGTTGGCCCCATGGCGCGCACGGTTTCCGACGTCGCGCTGATGCTGCAGGCCATCGCCCATTACGATCCGCGTGACTTCTATTGCCAGAAGTTTGCGCCGGTGTACTACCCTTCCGCCATTGAAGAAGATTGCTCCGCCTTGCGGCTGGCCGCACCAAGTGAGTTTTGGCAGGACCTTGACCCGGAAGTCCAGCACGCCGCCGACGCCGCACTGGCTCTGCTCAGCAGGATGACTGCCGGTATGCAGGAGATCAGCCTGTCCACGGACATGGACCGTACCGTGGTCCGCTGTGAGCCTTTTGTCTATCACCAGCGGTACCTGCCGGCGCACGAGAAAGAATACGACCCGGAAACCCTGAAGCGCATTCGCAGTGGCGCCGACGTTACCGCCGCCGATTACGTTGAGAAGTACCGCGACCTGCTTCGCGAGCGGCGCGAGATCCTCAACGTTTTTGAGCATGCTGACCTCATCATCACGCCGACTGCGCCCGTGCTCGCGCCGTCGCTCGCGGAGCTGCAGGCCGCTCCGGCCGACTTGCGCAGCAAAGAGCTGCTGATGCTTCGCAACACGCGCCCCTTCAACGTCTACGGACTCCCGGCGATCTCGGTTTGCTGCGGGTTCTCCAAATCCGGATTGCCGATTGGCTTGCAAATTGCCGGAGCGCCCGGAAGCGAAGGCGTGGTCCTGGCGCTGGCGCGCGCGTATGAAAAGCTGACCGAGTGGCACAAGTCCCGTCCGGCCTTGGCCGAATAGAAGCATCGCCACCTAATGGAACCAAATCAGGATGTTACAATTGTGCCCATCAACTTTGATGAAAACGCGATGCAGCTAGCCACCCTCAAGAGCAAGCGTTATGACGTTACGCCCGCTCCGGAAAACTTTATCCGCAACAAGCTTTTTGTGGACGAAGCCAAGAAGTATCCGCGCGTGCTGGAATGCGGATGCTCCAATGGCTTCCTGTCCCGCCTCATCACCGCCGGCGGCTCCCGCGTGGTGGGCCTGGAGATTGATCCGGAGGCTGCGGAAGAAGCCCGCCGGTCGTGCGCCCGCGTCCTGTCGGTTGATCTCAATGACAGCAGCTGGACCAAGAGTGTTGGCGAACAATTTGACCTGATCACCTTCGGCGACGTGCTGGAACATCTGGTTGACCCGCAGGCCGTTCTTCGTCAGGCGCAGCAGCTCCTGGCACCGGGTGGCCGCGTGCTGATCTGCCTCCCCAACATTGCCTACTGGACTATGCGCATTAAACTGCTGTTAGGAAGGTGGGAGTACCAGAGCATGGGTCTTCTGGACTATACGCACCTTCGTTTTTTTACCTATGACACCGCTCGCAAGATGATCCAGGCTGCTGGGTACAATCTTCTCCACTTCGACCCGATCCTTGGTGACAGGTTCACCAAGCATTTTCGTCCTATCTGGCAGCGGATGGGCAATGCGTTTCCTAACCTCTTGGCATTTCAAATGTTGTTCCTGGTTGAGCCAACCAGTGAAACCCATGAATCCCGGCACGCTTGATCCTTCAGCGTCATTGCCTGACCGCGCGACAGTTCTGAAAATATGCGCTGTGATGGTCACCTACAATCCTGACTCGTCGCTGGAGCAGAACATCCGCGCCTTGCTTCCCCACGTGGACAAGCTCATCGTGGTAGATAACGGTTCAGAGCCGCATGCCCGTTGGGACATTCGGGAACTTGCTTCCGCCTGTGACTTTGACTGCATTTGGAACAGAGAAAACATGGGGCTGGCGGCCGCTCTGAACAGTGGCATTCGCCAAGCCCTGGAAAGCGCCGATTACACCTGGATCGCCACGTTTGACCATGACACCCACGTCCTGCCGGGGTTCCGCGACGCCATGCTCAAGGCTTTCCTCGCATGCCCCTATCGCGCCCGGGTTGGCCTCATCGGCCCCCACCACGTCTTGATTCCAGGGGACGCTTCGGCAATCGATGTGCCTGGCGAGGCCAGTCCTGCGTTCCGGGAAATAACCGTCGCCATGCAGTCAGGCAGCTTTTTGAGCACTGAGGCATTACGCAAAGTCGGATTGCTTGATGAAACGTTCTTTATTGACTATGTGGATTTCGAATATTGCCTGCGCCTGCGAAAGCGCGGCTTCCGGATCGTTGAAGCCACCAATGCAATTCTCGGCCACCGGCTAGGAGAGCCTTCGCAACACACCTTTCTGGGAAAGACCACGATGGTCTACAGTCACAGCCCGGTCAGGCGTTATTATGCTGCACGAAACCGGCTGCGGATGTACCCGCGCTATCTGTTTTCCGATCCCGCATGGATTTGCCACGATGCCTGGTCCTGGTTCAAGGAAGTGATGAAGCTGCTGCTGTTCGAGCAGGACCGCAAGCAGAAGCTGGCCTACATTGCGCGGGGCGTCTGGGACGCTCTTCGAGGACGATCCGGTGGCCTTGCGCCGAACTGACGGCGTTTATCCCCGTGGGAACATGCTGAGGTGAATCGCGTATAATTTGCGGCGCGATGCCGTTGTCCAAAATTTCTAAAGCGTTCAATCGGTTCAACCCCTTCTATGCCGCCGCCAAGCGCTACTACCATCTCTGGTATTACAACAATCTGGTGTGGACCCAGACCTCCTGGTTGGGCGTCCAGACCTACAAGTCCCCGATGGACATGTGGAATTACCAGGAGATATTGGTTTCATTACGGCCCTCGGTGGTCATTGAATTTGGCACCTGGCACGGAGGATCAGCGCTTTTCTTTTCAGCTGTGATGCAGCAGATCGGGAAGCCCTTCGTGATCATTTCCGTGGATATTGCTCAAGACCAGGTCTCAGAGAGGACTAAGTCCGACCCCAACATACGTCTGTTGACTATGTCATCTGACCGGGAGGAAGTACGGCGGGCCATCGCGCAAGTGAGGCATGACCATCCCGGCCCGGCATTCGCCATTCTTGACAGCGACCACTCCAAGAAGCACGTGCTGAGCGAAATGATTAATCTTCGCAATCTTCTTGTTTCGGGGGACTACTTGATCGTGGAAGACTCCAATGTCAATGGCCATCCCGTCCTGAGATCTTTTGGCCCGGGACCCTTCGAAGCTATTCAGGAATACTTCCGCAGCTTCCCTGACGACTACGAACACGATTTTGAGCGGGAACGCAAGTTCGGATTCTCATTTGCACCCCAGGGCTTTCTGCGCAGGCGTTAGCAGGAAGCGCCGTCTCGCCGCTTCATCTATCCACGAAAAAATAGGTCAGGCCCTCCGCGGGCCCGACCTATGCACATCGAGATTGACAATCACCCGCAGGCTACTGCGGAGGAATTGTCCCGCTGGGCGACCCGTTGGTGCCGTTGAAGTTGTTGGAGAAGGAGAGAATCGATCCGTTGGTGGAAACGAATATCCCATGGGCAACGTTTCCATAGATCGATGTTGCTGCCATACGAATCGTCGCCGTACCCGCGCCACCGCCAGAAAAGATCCCGGTATCAGTGTTATTGGATGCGGTCGAGTTGTGAACATCGAGCTCCGCCGTGCCGGCGGCTGGTTGCGCAACAAGGCCGAACGTATTCAGAGATGCCGAGCTGTTGGTCACGACGATCTTGCTGTTGCTTCCCGCCAGAACTCCGAAATTGTTCAGCTCGAAATGCGAGCCATCTATGCTCACCGTGGTAAGAGCCGTGGACACGACCGAGAGTCCGTGCCCGGTGTTGCTGGTTACGTCCGTATGGGTGACCCACACTCGCCCGCCTGCGGTTGCAACGTTGATCCCGTTCCCCGTGAAGCCGAAAATCGCGCAGTTTTCAATGCCCAGCGCCTTGCCGGAGAGGAACTGGATGCCGTTGAGGCCCGTTCCAATTCCATTGATCCGCAGGTTTCGCAGGATCACAACGTCCGTGGATGCGTTGGCCTGCACCACGATTCCGTTGGTGCCGCTGACCAGCACGGAGGCCACCTGGCCGCCGCCGCCGTCAATGGTGATGGCTTTGGTGATAGTTACCGCGCCGTACCCGGCGGGATCGAGCGCGTCAATTTCGCCACCGGCCGCGGTCTTGGAGATCGCGCCGGCAAATGTCTTGCAGGGGGCGGTTCGGCTGCAGGGGTTAGCATCATCGCCGACCCCTGATACCCAAGTGCGGCTGGCTTGCCCGTACATCATGGTGGTACCCAGTGCGGCAAAAATCAACCACTTCACAACATTGATTTTCATTTTGATTTTCTAGCTCCTTTCTTTTTCTTCGTGCCTTTTCGTCAGTTGTTAACGCCGGTAAACTCGAGCCCAAAAGGCTTATGCAACGGTCAACCAATCTGCTGCCGGGCCATTCCTTAAAGGGTCGCCTTTCTCGTTCGAGAGGGGTAGTGGCGGATACCAGCAGACCGTATCACTTTTTCTCACCATTTTCTTAGAAAAACTTACTTCCGTTGCCAGCATCTGCCAGTTCAATGAAATCAGCCACTTACCTGCCGTCGGCCGATCTTCTGTTGGGTTCCGGGCCGCTCTGTTTTGATAATTCCTTTCGCTGGCCAGGCGACGCAGTTCGCGCGTTGCGGCATCAAGACAGGGGTGGGGCCAGCTCACCCTCCTGAATCATGAAAACAGGCAGAAGGTCGGGACAATCATCCTCGGCCGACCTTGCGCGTTGGCGGACGTATTGTCGGAATGTTGATGGGTCCGGACAGTGGCAACATTGATGATTCTAGGATCACCAAAGTTCAGCTGCCATCAATAATCAGTCGGAAAAATAAGACGTTACTTAGCTAGTAAACAATTCCGAGAATCATTTCGAACTTTGCTCAAGGATCCCGCCGGGAGTTTCCGTTGTAGTAGTATCAGACACCGAATTGCGCTCAGCCTATGGAGGCTGCAAGGGTCTTTCTTGCGCTTGCAGGCTCGCACAAAGCGATGGGCGAAGAGCAGTCAACCCCGGACAGATGTTGTCGCGTCAGCCAAGCAGAGAAAGGAGCACAAAATGGCAATAACCAAGGAACCATCAGAAAGAAAACACCGCGCCATTGCAGCGGAAAGCGTTTCGCAAGTCGCATCAACAGCAGACGAGCTCATGCTCGCAGCCCTCGAGGGTGGTGGGGACGGGCTGACGACCGGCCGCCATCTGATTACTTTTAAGGAAGGCGCTTTCGACGCCGGGGTAAAATCCCTCAAGGCCCGCAAGGGATTGCGGGTAGCCAGCGCGGCTGACTTCAAGGCCCACGCGGTACGGTTTGAAGAAGCCGGAGACGCCGATGCCATGGTCTTTCCTGAGATCGGCGTGGCCCTGGTAGGCGGCGCAGCCGTCCAGGAACACGCACTTACGGCTGAAGCCTTCGCAGCTGAGGACGGTGCTGTGCATTCGCTTGATCCGGAATACTTCATGTTCGCCATTGGTATTAACCCGGCAGACTATCTGAGGGGCTTTCTGCGCGCGGCGGAAACCATCCAGGCCGACCTGGGTGTAGCGCCAGTCGCCGAGGAAGTATTTCAGCCCGAAGTCGTCGGTGCCACCTGGGGTCTGGTTGCGTGCAAGGTGCCTCCCAGCTCGTTCGGAGGAAATGCAATTAAGGTGGCGGTGCTTGATACCGGCTTCGATCTGGGACACCCGGAGTTCGCAGGCCGGTCCTTTGTCACCAATTCCTTTGTGGGGCAGCAGGTGCAGGACTTGCACGGGCATGGCACACACACTACCGGGACGGCATGCGGGCCCAAGGCGCCCGCGGGGCCCATTCCGCGCTACGGGATTGCACACCAGGCGCAAATTTTCGTCGGGAAGGTGCTCAGCAACTCCGGGGGCGGGACCCAAGCGCAGGTTCTGGCCGGCATGAATTGGGCCGTTGTCAACAAGTGCGTGGCGATCTCGATGTCACTGGGTGCGCCTATCCCACCGCAAGCGTCCTACACGGCAGCGGGTGCGGCGGCGCTGGCTAAGAGCTGCCTTATTATCGCAGCCTCGGGAAATGACAGCGTCCGGCCCGGTATCATCAAACCGGCAGGGGCGCCTGCCAACTCCCCTACGATAATGTCCGTAGCCGCGCTGGATTCCTCTCTTCGCGTGGCGCCATTCTCGAATGGCGGCAAAGTGGACATCGCAGCGCCGGGCGTCAACGTGTTCTCGTCGTGGCCAAGACCCGCATTGCACAAGACCATTTCGGGAACCAGCATGGCGACGCCTCATGTCTCCGGGTGCGCTGCACTTTGGGCACAAACCAGCCCTGGGCTTCGCGGTGCTGCGCTTCGCGCCAAATTGCAGGCAGCGGCCAGACACTTGCCGTTGCCGGCGAGCGACGTTGGCGCCGGCCTGGTGCAAGCGCCTTAGCTCGAAAAAATTGCGCCGGGCTTCAGGCCATGGGCCACCCGCGCAATCTATTCGCAGAAGAGTACACTGGTACCAGAGAGAGTGAGCTATGGTTGCCGAGAAAAAAAAAGCGTTGGTAGTGACGGTCTCAGGAGACCGCCCCATTCATGAAGTGGCGAAGGATCTTAGAACCGAAGGGTTTGACGTGAAGCAGGTGTTGGAGGCCATTGGCTCCATCACCGGTGCCGCACACCCCAAGGCAGTAAACAAGCTGCGGGCCGTGCGGGGTGTCGCAGACATCTCCGAGGACCAACCAGTGAATATCGGCCCTCCCGATGCACCGGTTTCATAACTGCTTCCTTATGTTCAATAGTTGCGTAGTGTGAATTCCGGAAGATGTCTTTCCGGTTTTACGCAAGATCAGAAAGGAATTGTATGCCTTTTGTCGTCCAAAAACATGACGCTCATTTGGCGGCGATCAAGGTCCTAGAGGAGGGAACAAGAGAGCGCAATCTCGACGTCACACTCGAAATGGTGCCTCGGAATTGCCGCCTTGCGCCTCCCTACCATAAGGTCTCTATTCCAAAGTTCTCTATCCAGGATGAAATCATCGCCTATGCTTCGCCAGATTCGACTTTTGCTGTCACCAAAAAGCTTATTGACTCGGCAAAGAAGACGATCCTGATCGGCATTTATGATTTCACCGCAACCTACGTCGCAACTCTGCTGAAGGATGCGATAGCGCGTGGCGTCAAGGTCACGCTCATGCTGGACACCGATCACGTGAGCGACGAAGATGCCATCTTTACGAACCTTGCTGACCTGGGCGCCCAATGCGTGCCTGCTCCCTCGTGCGCGAGCAAAAAGATTCATGTCTTCCGGTCATCCCACGAAAAAGTGATCATCATTGACGGCTCACTGTGCATGGTTCAAAGCGGCAACTTCAGCAACAACAGCATTCCACTGAACGTCTCCGATGGGCGTGACGACGGCCACTTCCGCACTGGCAACCGCGACATGGGTGTGGCTGTGCGTTCCAGGAAGCTGGCTGACTTCCTGACCCAGATTTTGAATCGTGACATGAGCCTGGAGCTTAAAGCTGAGGCTGGTGTGGAAGCCGAGGCTGCCCCTCCCGCACCAATTCTGGTTGAAGCGGCTCCCACTCGAAGGCCATCCAAATTGTTTCCGAGTAAGACATTCAAGCTCGCGGCCCCACTCACCGTTCAGCCAATTCTGAGCCCCGACAACTATATTCAGGTACTGCCGGGTATTCTGCGGCAAGCCAAGAAATCCGTCTTGATCCAGCAACAATATATCCATAGCCTCGATACGCCGGTTGCGGAGCTTATGCAGGCCATTGCCGAAGCGCGCAAAGCGAACGCCAAGCTTGACGTTCGTATCCTGCTGGGCAAGTTGTTCGACGACAAGGCATTGCAACAGGAGAAAAAAAACCTCGCAAACATTGCCGCCTTGTACAAATTGAAAATTGGCACAAACATCCGTTACGTGGACACAACACGCCTGGTCCACTGCCACAACAAACTGATCCTGGTGGACGGCGTCACGGTGCTGGTAAGCTCGCAAAACTGGTCAAATGCAGCGATCAACGACAACCGGGAGGCAGGCCTGTTGTTCGGCCACAAAGGCGTGGCGACGTATTTCACCAACATTTTCGAAACGGACTGGTCTGTGGGCGTGAAGAAGCTTCCCGACCACATCAGTTCCGGAGGCGTATCAACGGAGATGGTGGGCCGTGGTGGCTTCGTCGAAGTGGCTGCGGCGGACTATCAAGAAGTTTAGTATCTTGCGCCTGCTGATCGGCGGTCACGCTTGTACAACTTCAAAATGACTCCCTTCGCGCCAATCGGCCGGTAAACCCTTCTCTATGCCGCCGTAGAAACGTCGCCCGCGGCGCGCGGCTGACGTTGAATGACTTCGACATTTATCATTCCTGCTTGATCCCCTTGCTGTCGAACATGACGATATTGGAGCCGGTATTCATGCACTAGCACGCTCAAGTGCAGGAAAAATCAGGTGGTAGTAGAAGAGAGGTGGTAGCCCAAACGGTTGCCAATTGGAACCAGACTGTGAGCTGGCTGCAAGAAATGGACCTACTGAGGCGAGCCGGGTCATTTCGCGCGGCCTAGCCCATAATTAGGAGCACACAGACACCCCCAAGCAAATACAGCCTCTGGTCGATCCAAGATTTCCCAGAGGGCATCCGATAAGGCGCTAGATCTTCTCCGATCAGTTCCAGCGAGACCCCGCAGGTATACGCCTGCGGGGTTTCGCTTTGCTGCGGAATGATTGAAGACCCGATTGCCTGTGTTCGCCACATTCTCCCAAATCCAATTAAGGCCTATCTAAGACGATGACTCAATCTGATGACCATGAACCCAGCCACACCTCGAGCAACCATCAACAGAGGCTCAAAACGTGCCGCCCGAATGAACTCCGTCCCCATCCGGCTTACGTTCGGCACCATCTCTCTGTTTCGGCAACCAAACTGTCCAAAGTCGCAGAGCAAGGAGAGCGTGCCTTACGAGAGCCCCTCTTCATCACGCAGGACCATCTGATTCTTGACGGGTATGCCCGCTGGGAACTCGCTCGTCAACAAGGAGATGGCGCGCTCCCGTGTGTCCAGTTCGAGCTTTCCGAAGCCGAAGCTCTGCTCTGGTTACTGCACAAACATCGCCGGGCGGATGGGCTAAACGCATTCAGCAGGATTCTTCTCGCGTTGGACCTGGAACCTTGGCTGAAAGAAAAGGCACGTTCAAATCAGCAGGCCGGCGGCCAAAACAAGGGTTCGTCAAAATTGACAGAAGCTGAAAGACTGGATGTGCGGTCCGAAATCGCGCTAGCCGCAGGTGTATCGGTTGGTAACCTGAGCAAGGCCAAGCGGCTCAGAAGTTCGGCGATCTCGGAACTCCTAGACGCGCTACGCAGCGGGGAGATCAGTATTCACCGGGCATGGACATGGAGCCAAGCCGCGCCAGCTGACCAGCGCGAGGCATTGTGGTGTTACAGGAACGAGAGAGGTGTAAACAAAGAGATTAGGGCCCTCATATCGAAACATCGCGCAAAAAGCTCACCAAAATCATTCAATCTGATTGATCTGCTAAGAGCTTTGCCTGGTCTTGAAGCCGAGGAACTCGCATCGGTTAGCGTGAAACTGCTTCGTGCTCATGGAAAGACTATTTTTATCACCGAAGAATTGCTCCGCATCCTGGCTTCCCAGGGAGGAGTCCTTGCGCTACAGTGAGCCTCTGAAACTCATACTCGAAAGCACCCGGGACATCTGGAATCACCCCGAAACTCGGCCAGCAGTTCGCGAGAACTTCCTGAAGGTAATTCGTTGCCGAACCGCGACCCTGGGCGCAGAAATCTACGCTTCCGAGAGTGAACAGAAATACGTTTATCACTCATGCAAGTCGAGATCGTGCCCAAGCTGCGGGCATCGGGCCACCGTTCTGTGGCAAAGGGAACAGTGGGCCGCCCTACCCGATATTCCGTATGTGGGCATCTGTCTGACCATGCCCAATGTTCTGTGGCCACTCTTCCAGCAAAATCGGCATCTTCTGCACGACCTGCCGGCCCTCGGAGCCGCGGTAATTCAGCAATGGGTGAAGGCTAGGTATGGTGCTCGCGTGATGATTATGGTCGTGCCTCATACGTTCGGGCGCCATCTTACCTTCAACGCACATCTTCATATTCTTGTCTCCGCAGGGGGTCTCAGAGAATCGGAGAGCCGATGGATCCCCGGCATGCACTTCAATGACCGCGCTCTCATGCACATGTGGCGATATGCCGTCATAACGTACCTCCGCGAAGCGCTGAGAACAAAGGTCCTCACAGTCGGTACTGAAACCGCGGCACTCAAGGCATTCTTCATTAAACAGTACGAACGCTGGTGGAGCATCGACATCGCTCACTTCAGATCCAAGTCGCAATTTTTGCGCTACGCTGGCCGGTATGCACGACGACCACCGATCGCACAGCATCGTTTCCTTGAGATCACGAATCGAGAAGTAGTGTTTTGGACGAAAGATCTCAGAGAGAAACGGCACGTTGAGACCCGGTATTTGATTGAGGATTTTGTTGCGGCTCTTGCCGACCACGTACCGGACCGCTATCGGCACGCGATTCGGTATTTTGGTTTGCTGGCTCCTGGTTCAAAGAGCAGGACATCTGCTGCGCTGTTTCTGCGCATAGGCCAAGAAAAGCGTTGCCGCCCAAAGCGATTAAGATGGAGAAACTCGCTCCGAAAGGATTTCGGAATAGATCCTCTCGTAGACACTCAGGGCCAAACCATGCATTGGATTGGCCAGCGCGCCCCGATCTCATAGGCATTCCTGCTGACTTCTTGGGTTCCACCCTCCATGTGGTCGGAAACCACCCAACCTCGTTTTGGATCAACGGACCATTGGGTCCCCTGGCGCAACTACTCCCAGATTTTTTTCGCAGTTTCTTGGCTACTTTCTCCACGTCGCGGTTCCTGGACGCCTTTTTTCATAAGGTTCGAGCCGCGCCGATCTCCCATCCCCTTCTTGGCTCAGAAATGGATTTTTGTTTCTCCTATACATTGAAAATTCTCGGGTGGCTTGCCTTGTCGCGTAGCCGAACTCCATCCGCATCCGAACCAATGCTCGGCATCACCTGGCGGTTCCGGCCCATGGATCGATGCACAATCCTGATGGCCCCGGCACTCCTTCCCCCTTCGACCGCCCGGGCAATCTACGTCGTCTTAGACTTTGCCATTGTCTATGATGGCATATACAATCACCATTCGGCCACGGTGTCAAAGGAAAACTTGAGGAACTGAATATCGTGATCGACATGCGGAAGAGATACCCAGGCACCGGCGCCACGGAGTGCCCGATCTGCAACGCCCGCCAGCACGCAAACACCACTGAGGTCTACATAATCAGCGACGGAGAGGATAGGCATTTCTTCAACGTTGATAAGGCCAAGACCATCGCCTCGGATGGCAGGCCCTCAGTTCCCATTGACGAATGGACCATCCGTAGAATCGTGTCTTTGAATGACTATGCCCCAATCCATCTCGCCCACGTTGATCCGGACAAGCCCGGCATCATCGTGCAGAGATTCGGAGGCTTGGTTTTGCTTGACGGCATCCATCGGGCAGTCCGCAGCCTTCAGGACGGCAGGACCTTTCATGCCTACATGCTGAACTATCAGGAATCATTGGCCTGCCTGATTCGCCAGGAAATTGCCTCCCATGACGCGCGTTTCATCGTGGCAAAGCTACGGAAGGTCCTGACCACAGCGCCGAGTTTCGATTCCATCGAAGCTGAACTTGAGTGCACTGCAGAAGTGTTAACTCAGGTGCGACGCATGCTGACGCGGGAAGAGAAACAGCGCTTCATCTTGAAGGCCGTGCCTCCACGACGGCATGGCAAATGAGGCGCGCGTACAAGAGAACGTGGCGGAAACAAGGAAAGGGAGCCCCGATTGTGGGAAAGCCCTGAATAAGTAGCACTGAGGCGAGCTCTAACAGATTTCAGCAATTCATTCCGAAAATCGACAAAGCAAACCCTAAAGCGCTTCGAGTAACCGATCATAGTAGTCGCCACCACAAAGCTCGGCCAACTTGAGTGCAGCTTCCTTGATTTTGTCGTAAGAGGCGAGCAGGTCGAAGTCGTCGATTTTTCTCAAGGGAGAGATGCGAGGGACTCGGACGAAGGGCAGCAAAACGAGTTTGAACTGCCACATATGCAATTGCATTTGGATCGCCGATGCGCAGATACGAAATTCAGCACATGCGACCACCAGAGCATCTGCGACCGCCCCGACTTCCTCGTTGAGTGTCTTGCGTGCTTTGCTTAGTTCAGTGTCGCCCCAGCCCTGCCAGACGGTCGCATTGGGTTTCTGTGGCCAATATACTCGTCGGCCAGACGGATGCGGTTTAACTGCTCATTGCGAAATTGTCTTTGAGTCAGATTGAGTGAAAGGGATCTTTCCAGTGCGGCGTCCATCAGTTCCGCAAGTATAGCCGCACCGTCAGGACGAAGGTAAGGGACCACTTGATTGAAGCTGCGATGAGAAAAACGAGTCAGAAACAGGCGAAGAACGGAAAGAATGAAAAGCGCGACGAGGGTGGCGATAACTCCGAAAATCATTTGAGCTTTTCCACAATCTTGTTGAGCATCATCGTGTCCTGTCGAATCTCCTCGGCTACTTGTCGCATGGTGGCAGTCGAAATCCATTTCGGTTCCGGCTCGGGCCGCAAGAAGGTATCCAGCCAGACGGCGATCGCCAACAGGTATGCCACAGGAGAGGCATAATTCGACACGATAGCAAATTTGGTTACGAATTCAGAACGCGTCCAGTATGCAATGGCGCTTCCCACGCCTGAGATCGCAAACCCGAGGATGATGCCAAGAGGCGCAAACCGCCAGCGCAAGTGAAAGCTTCGCGCAATCGAGGTGAAAAGGCAGAACAGCCCAGCCTGGATGAAATTAACACTAATCCCGAGGAGAAGAATCATCCGGATGGGTGGATGGATTTTCGCTTGCCGGTGGTAGCCTAAAAGCCAGAACACAAGCACAAATATGAGGCCTATTACCGTGGGAAACAACAGTCGGAACCAGCGGAACTGCGCATAAAAGCCTAAAAACACCCGGCGGAAGACCTCGCGTAGAGCGAGAACGGCAAAGAGCGCAAGACCTGCCTCATTGATCCAAAAAACGATGAAGTACGCCGAATAATGAGAGCTGACCGCCAATAGCGTCGCTGTGGCGACCACAGAATATCCGGTATATGCAAAGAAAAACGGGAACTGCCAGAACACACGCCGTCGGAATATCAGGAAGAAGAGAAATCCTTGGAGGATCAAAGATGCTGCGAGCAGAATCAGGTTGGCGACGCCCATATGTGAGGGGGCCAGAGTAACCCAGCCCCCGACAGTTTACAAAGCAGAAGCTACCTCGTTAGAGCAACGGAGCACGCTTTGGGGTAACAGTAAGGTGGAATGCCAGGTCCTCCAGCCAGCACCGGAGCCGAGCCGCAAGCCACAAGAAGAAGTAACGCTACAATGATCCTCACTATGGTCTTTTGCATCTTCAGTTTTCTCCTTTCGCGGAATAGGTCCGCGAACGTGTAATTCATTCACAAAAAAGAGGATAGCTGGTTTCAGTCGGTCGGCAGAGAGAATCCCACGAGGACAGAGTTTCGCACCATTCTTCGTGCAATGAGGCACGGCGATTGACTTGTCTATGATGCTGTGGCAACATCCGCAACTGACCAGCCATCCCCTGGCGCTTATGAGCAACTGGAAACGAAAGAAGGGCCTCCACAAAGGCGGGGACTCAGCGGATATCGTCATCACCAAGTACACGGTCACTGTGGACACGGCCAAGGCAATTAAGAAGGCAGCACCCACCTATGGATCGCAGGGCCGGGCCTTGCAAGTGGCGACGGAGATGCTGATCCGCATGGAGAATCCGCCCGAGCCGGACCCCGCGCCGGAGCCGTTACGTGATGTTGTCCGTGTGAGCATGCGCTTGCGCAAGCGGACTTACCAATTGATCCGAAAGCTCTCGGAGATGAAATACGACCACGATACCGGCAAGGTAATCGCCGCTTGCGTGAAGGTTCTCAAAATGAAGAAGATCAAGTTGTAATCGGAAGAGAAGGTAACTAAGCGCGATTGACCGCGCCGCGCGGCATGCTGTCCGGAAAGTGCGTCGCGCGCAAGATCCCCGGCAACTAAACCACAAAGGGGAGACTCCCATGAACCGTCTCGCGAGACTCTCAGGCTGGTCCTAGCCGCGTGCCTGCTGCTAATTGGCGTACAAGTACACGTGCTTTCCAGTGTCTTCGTCGACAGATTTGTTTAGCCTACATCGCGATGCTTACGCATCGCCAGGCGTAGTTTTTCCGTGACAGGCCCTTCGCTCTTATCGAGGCCACCCGCCCACCCGTCCCCGCCCTACTCTGTAACCCTCATCTTGATCTGAGCGCCATCGGGCATGTCTTTGATTTGATAGGCAAAGTTGCCTTTGTAAATCATGTCCTGCATGCTCTCACGCGATGAAGTTCTCTTAAGGCCGGGTTTGCCTTAACAATGAACGGATATACGGGACAAAGGTGCTCTGACGGCTCCAATTGCTTGCCTTTGCCGCGCCAGGTGTTATAAAGCATCAACTGCAATGTATCCACAGGGTCTTCAAGGATGATCGACAGCCATTGCGAAAACGAATCCGCGAAGGGCGTGGTCTGCCCGCTCTCAACCTCGAAATAGACAATGCTGCCATCATCAAAAGCGAACGCTGAAGTCCGCCGTGTCCCACGTGGTGGAATACGTCGCGGTGTAGTCGCCGGCTTCGCCCGCCGTCTTGGCGGTGAGCGTGATCTGCGTCCCGCTGGCCGAGGCCGTCACCACCGCGGCCCCGTCGGCGTTGATGGCGTTGGCCAGATGCAGCGCGACCGAACTGGCGGTGTCGCCTTGCTGGTACGGTGCCGACGTGGTGTGCCCGCTGACCGTCACCGAAACCGTGCCTGAGTCATAGACGGTCTCAGGAGTCTGGTCGCAAATCTGGCGCGGCGGACACGGCGGCGCTGGAATGATCACCACCTGCTCGCTGCCGCCGATGCTCACGATCGCCGTGGCCGAGGTGGACATGGTGCTGGTATCGGTGGCCGCCGGAGCCGATGCGTCGCCGGGCTCTTCCACTTCGTACAAACGTCCCAGCGCGTCCGCGCACGTCCGCCGCGCCTTGCCCGCTTCATCTTCCGCCAGCGTGAACGGTTGTCCCGGCGACGCTCAGCAGTTTCGCGAAAACGTGCGGATGGCCCTCCCCCTCCCAGTTCATCCCAATATCTAAAAGGGTTACGCGACTCATCCCAATTTGGCGTGGGTTTGAGCGACTTCTGACTCTGGCTCTTTCCGATTCGCGTGCGATTGGTTGGCGACGAAGTGCGAGCTCGGCACCCCCCTGCTCCATGCCTTCAACTAGGATTCTAAAGTTGAGCCCCCCTGTCCATCTGCCTTCAACTAGGATTCTAAAGGGTTTACTTCAAAGCATCCCCAGCCTATCCCCGGCGATTCCGATAGTTGAGCTTTTCCAAGAGCGTTTCCGAGCGCCTGGGCGACCGGTCTTCGAGTGCACCTCGACCAAAGCCAATGAGCTTGTTGTCAATTCCCATATCCGGGAGTCTGGCCAAAGGCTAACGGCTAAGTGCTAGAGCGTAATTTCGCTTTATTTTATCATTTGTTCGCCTAAGTCTGGACCGAGAAAAAGGACATCGTCCAACAATCCGCAACTCGGCGTGCGCGGCTCGCCTGTCGGGGTGGAGGGTCTTCGTCGGCAGACTTGTTTGACCAACATTGCGATGCTTTCGCATCGCCAAGAATAGTTTTTCCTTGACAGTAGGGCTTTCGGTCTTATCGAGGCTCACCCCTTATGCATTTCTGATGTAACGTGACTTCTCCCCACCGAAAGCCAATATTAGCTTCCCGTCTGCTGTAAATTCATATGCAGTTCGTTCAGATCTCGGTGCTGAGGGCTGATCCGTAACGATGAATCCTGGCTCTATGCGAAATGTCAAACGGGCGACCTCATCTCGATCAACCGTATGTGTAATGTAGATTAGAGATTTATCCTCACCAAATTTTAGCGTCACACTGCCGTACGCAAGCCTCCCTGCACGGTCCGTCGGGTCTGACCGCCACGTTCCGATCAATTTGTCCAATTCCGCATTCATCACTCGCCTCTAATCCTTAGGCTTCCGAACGACATTTACCGGATACCCGTGTTTCTTTAGATAGTTGTCCTTTGCACGCTGGCTAGGCCGATAGCGAGAGTTTCCTGTTTTCGTCTCAACCCCGCTCGCCTTTCCACTATGCTTTACTTCGATGTCCATCCGTCGGGTTCCAAAGGGAGTTTTCTTAGTAACCTCGGTCTTAACATCTTTTCCAGCAGCCTTTAGCGCATCCGCGACTTCATCTCGGTAGGCGTCTCCTTTTGCTTTGTTTTCCTGTACGGTGCTCCCGCCTCCCTTCTTGGCACCACCTGCGGCAGCGGTTGCGGGCTCTGCCTGTGGTTTTGACTCCTCAGTTTGTGTTTGCCCTTGGGTCTGCGTTTGCCCTGGTCCTTGAGAGCTTGACGCCGAGTATACATACATATCGCCGTATGGACCGAAGGAGCCATCTTCTGGCGCTTGAGCCGGATGAGTTGCGGCAAACCATGTTGCGGCGACTACCGGGGCCCCAAATACGACTACTGGCACCAAAGGAGAAACTGGTTCAGCCGCGTCGATTAGCGCCCAGTCAGCTGGCGTCGGCTCCGGCAGCGTCCTCACTGGCGGGTCACCATGGCCGTCAAGATCGACCTTCACCGTCGGAATATTCCTTACATAGCCGTACAGATTAAACGACTGCGGGTCCCCAAAATCCGCATACGGCACCGGAACCGGCGTAGCAGACCAATCGGCACTGATCCAGCGTCCCAACCCGTTCGAGTAATACCTCGCTCCGAAATAGTCGAGCCCGGATTCCGAATCTCGTTCTTTTCCGGTGAACTTGTAATGATTCGAGTCGCTGGCGACGAACTGCAACTCACCGCCCCAGGGGTAATAGTCCGATTCGGCCTTGATCACACCCGCCGCATCGGTAACCACCGACGCGGTCTTCAGGTGGTCAGAGAAGTAGTAGAACACTCCCGTCGGCGCGACCAAGTCGCGGCGGGCCACGCGCTCGCCTGCAAAGAACACGTACTCGCTCTTCAGGGTCCCCGCCTGGTCTGACTCCGCCACGATCCCCGGCGCCATGTACCAGTACAGTGTCCCCGCCGACGCCCCCGTGCCGTTCGACTTCTTCACGGTCAAAGGTGTAATCCAGACCGGCCGTGGCGTCGTGCGTCATGTTGCCGGCGCCGTCATACAGGTAGTCCGGTGCACTAGTAGCGTGAATCCAGTTGTGACCGTCTGCCGTCAGCACCATGTTCTCCGCGCCGCACTTGGTCAAGATCTTCTGCAGCAGGTTGCCCCAGGCGTCATAGGCGTAAGAGTTTCCCCAGTACTCGGTCTGGTTGTGCAGGACTTTCGCGTTGCAATCAGTGCCCGCATTTTGGGCGGAGGTCAGCCGATTCAACGCGTCGTACGTAAAGCTTTGATTGCGGGCGTTGTCTTTGTAATTGGTGATGCCGTAGACGTTGCCGTTATTGCCTGCGCCAAAGTGGAAGTCGTAGCCGATGGAAAACACCGTCTGCCCTGGCGACGCGGCCGACATGTTCACCGGCTGCAGGCGCTTGTTGTACGTGAAGGTGTTGGTCATCCCGGCGAACGTTCCGGTGTTGCCGTTGACCAGACTGGTCAGCGAGCCAGGCGCGTTGTACGTGGCGCCGGTCGCGTAATTGATACTGTTGGCTGCATCCACCCCAGACAGCGGCCTTCCAGCAGAGTCCGGCGTGTACGTAACGGTTGCGCCGCTGGGATACGTCAGCGACTTCAGCGAGCCGCCAAGGTCGTAGCCGTAACTGAGCGACTTGGACACGCCCGAGATCACACGCGTCTCACCCGTCATGCGGCCCATCGGATCGTAAAAGTAGGAAGCTGTTCCCGCCTGGTCGGTGAGCGAGGTGAGTTTGCCGTTGGCGTTCGTGCCCGTGTCATAGGTGTAGCTGACCACCGGCGCGGTGATGGGGCAAGCCGGCGGCGTGTAGGTGTGCGACTGGTAGTCGCGCTTGGTGGGGCGATGCAGTTCGTCATAGCAATAGCTGATCGTGGTTGTCGCCGAGCTGGTCTGGTTCGGCGCAGGAGAAGTCTTCATCAGCAGCTCGCCGTCGTTGTCATACGTGTAGCTGATCGTCCCCGACTCCGGATTTTTGGCCGTCAGGAGCCGGCTGTGCGAATCGTACGTAAACCGCCGCACGCGCCACGGACTGGTCGCATCGTTACTCGGCGCGGCGCTGCATCCCGTGGCCCCGGACGTTCCCGGCCCCACGTTACCGTGCTGCTCCACGCACAGCAGGTTGCCCAGCGCGTCATAGAAGTAGAGCGTGAGATAAGTGTGCGCGAACTGGTTCAGGTCTGCGCCGCCCAGCAGGCGCAGGTTGGACACCAGCCCGGTGAACGACGCTGCGCTGAAATCGGCCGTGTCCCAAGCGGTAGAGTACGTCGCGGTGTAGTCGCCGGCTTCGCCCGCCGTCTTGGCGGTGAGCGTGATCTGCG
>JAIQGE010000026.1 GCA_020072815.1 Terriglobia bacterium
ACTTCCGCTGCAGCAGGTGGCGGTAGAGAAGCCTTAAAGAAGGATTTGCCCCCAAGAGCTTCCTCGGAACCAAGGTAGACGCACTGATCCCAAACCGAGTCGAGTCGAGGCGTGGCATAGCCGCTGCGCCTCGACTAGTCGTTTTATGGGTGGCGGAGGCCGTGGCAGGCTGGGCCTCTCAGAAGCGAGCAAAAAGCTCCTAGAAATAGTCAAGGGCCAGAGCTTCCGGGTCTCTGGCCCTCAATAGCAGTCGACGGATGAGCCTGCTTCTGTAGTAGTAGAGTCGGAAACGCCACCGGAAATATAGGAGGAGCAGAAAAATCTGGGCTTGGGCGAAATAACTTAGGCGGGGTGGAGCGAAGCGACAAAATCTGAGAGTCAAGGGCGAGGCCGACCACGCGTCGAGCCCGTTGCTACAGGCGCAGAGTGGTTTGTGCATGTGGGAATCTCTACGGCGGTCTGGAGCGCAGCGACAGGACAAATAGTTAAGGGCCAGAGCTTCCGGGTCTCTGGCCCTTAATAGCAGTCGACGGATGAGCCTGCTTCTGTAGCAGTAGAGTCGGAAAGACGGCTTGAAATATAGGCCATCCGAAGATTTTCTTGTTTTTTTCTGACCGGGCTAAAGGACGGCCGTTTCGTGGAGCAGAGCGCCCCGGGCGAAGCGCTCATAGGCCAGAACTGAGGAATCACTTACGATCTCGGTTCTTCCGCGTAAGATCAAGTCGCTCAATATCTTACCGGTGGCCGGCGAGTGCATGACCCCGTGTCCGCTGAAGCCGTTGGCCAGGAACAGCCCGGGGACGGCCTCAACCGGCCCCAGGATGGCATGGTGGTCCGGGGACATCTCATACAGCCCCGCCCAGGTTTTTTTGGGGTTGACCGGGAGGTTCTCAAAGACCGGGACCCGGTTGGCGGCCAACACCAGCACTTTTTCCACAAAGGACGGCTCGAAGTCGGTTTTGTAGCCGGGAGTCTCCTCCGGGTCGTTCCACGCCATCAGGAATCCCCGTCCCTCCGGCCGGAAGTGAAAGCCATTGGACATGTCGATAATCATCGGCGCCGATTGGGGAAAGTCCTCAAAGGGCTCTGAAGGGACGAGCATGCGGCGGAGCGGTTCCACCGGAAGCTCAATCCCGGCGAATTTGGCGATCTGCGCGGCCCAGGCCCCGGCGGCGTTGACCACGGTTCGCGTGGCCACGGTGCCCCGGCTGGTCTCCACGCCGGAGATGCCTTTCTGGTCTATGGAAATTCCCGTTACCTCGGTCTTTTTCCACAGGGTCACGCCTTTTTCGACGGCGGAAGCCATGAAGCCGTTCATCACGCTGTAGGGATCAACAAAGCCGTCGGTAGAGCAGAAGCTGCCGCCCAGTATGTCGTCAGAGCGAATCAGCGGCAGCATGGCACGGATGTCTGCCGCCGAGAGCAGCCGCGCGGTCTTCAATCCGAGCGCCGTCTGCCGCTCAAAGTTGGCGCGCAGGTAGTCGAGATGGGCTTGCTTGGTGGCGGCGAACAAATAGCCTTGCGGCCGGTAGCCCGCGGGATGGCCCAGAGTTTGGTCGAATGCCGCGTAGAAGGGAATCGAGTACAGCGACATCTGAATGTTCACCGGGGTGGAAAACTGCGCGCGCACGCCGCCCATACTCTTGCCCGTGGACCCTTTGCCCTGCGAGCTCTCGCGTTCGACAACCAGCACGTTCGTGCAGCCGGCATCGGCCAGGTGCCAGGCAATGCTGGAGCCTACGATCCCTCCGCCGATGATGACCACGTCTGGCTTCATCTATTTTTGTCGCTTCGCTCCAAACCGCCAATCGTGCTTGGCCAGTGGTTGAAGTTTTCAGCACCCGTAACAGCGCGGTTTGGCACGCAAGTCGGCCTGTCCATTGTTCTTGTCGCTGCGCTCCAAACCGCCAGCGAGCCTGGCTCATGGCAGAGACCTTCTAGCACTTGTTGCAGCGCGGTTTGGCGCGCAAGTCGGCCAAACCGCTTATGGCGCGTTCTACTTCGACTTGGGCTTGATGGCTTCCCACTTGTCGAGCAACGCTTTCAATTCTGTCAGGGCTTTCTCCGCTGCGGCGGTCTGGGTTGCCGTGGGCGCGGCGTCTGCGCTGTCTACAGCAACAGCGATTTGGCCCAGGGCGCCGGCAATGCCGCTCAGGGTTGCTGTGTTGCCGCCTCGGCGGCGAGGGCGCTGGTTCAGCGATTCAATCTCGGCCAGGGCCTCGGCCTTTTTGGCGCGATCTTCATCACTGGAACTCGAGTCATACCACGCGTGGATTTCATTCAGACTGCGAATCGCCGAGGTCAGACCCTGGTTGAGACGCGATTGCAGCGCAAATTGCTTCTCCAGATCCGCCCTGGAAGATGCGACGCGCGGATCCATCGTCAACTTGAACGGCTGCGTGTAGCTCTTGCCGTCCACGGTGATGCGGACCTGGTAGTCGCCGGGAAGAGCGTACGGCCCCTGCGGCTCGTGTGGCACGTTCTGGCCGAACGCCGTGGACATGCTGTATTCGATATTGCCTCCCGCCCAGGCGCCTGGATCTGGCGGAGGCGTGCAGCGCAGGTCCCAGACAAAGCGATGCATGCCCGGCTGCGCAGAGACTTGTTCCGTGGGGCGGAACCAATAGTTCGGGAAGGCCGGCGGTGCAGACGCCGACCACGGCTTATCGGAGCTGGAATGGCTGCGGACGAGTAGGCCGCGTCCGTCAAGAATCTCAAATTTAACTTCACCTTGCGCTGGAAACTTCAAGTAATAGTAGAAGACAGCTCCGGCCGGAGGATTCTCTCCCGCGGGCACTTCCGGCGACAGCGGCGTGTCATGGTTGGTGTTGGCGCGTATGCGCATCGCCGTGGCTGGCTTGAAGAGATAGGCGGCTGCGCTGGTGACATTGGCGTTGATCTGCCGCAACGGGGAAATGTCGTCGAGTATCCAGAAAGACCGTCCATGGGTGGCTATGACCAGGTCGTTGTCTTTCACCACCAGGTCGTGCACCGGCGAGACGGGCAGGTTGAGTTGCAGCGGCTGCCAGTGGTCGCCGTCGTCAAGAGAGAAGAATACGCCGAGTTCTGTGCCGGCGTAGAGCAGGCCTTTGCGGACGGGATCTTCGCGGACAGCGCGGACGTACGCGCCATCGGGAAGGCCCGAGTTGATGCGCGTCCATGTCTTGCCGAAATCGTGCGTGCGATAGATGTATGGTGCGATGTCGTTGAGCCGGTGGCGGTCCACTGCGGCGTAGGCTGTGCCTTCATCAAAATGGCTGGCGTCAATGATGCTTACTTTGCTGTAGGTAGAAAGAGTTGGACTGACGTTGTTCCAAGTCTTGCCGCCATCTCGAGTAACGTGCACTAGCCCAGTGTCCGTTCCCGCCCAGGTCAACCCAGCTTGAATCGGCGAAGGCGCAATGGTGTACACCACGCCGTAGCCGCGTTGCATCGCGTTCTCTGTAGTGACGGGGCCCTCGCGCGAAGCCTGCGGATCAGTCCCCGTCAGGTCCGGACTGATTTTCTCCCAGCTATTGCCTTGGTCGCGGGTGCGCAACACGTATTGCGAACCAAAGTACAAAGTGTGCGCATCCTGCGGCGAAAACACCAGCGGTGACGTCCAACTGAAACGGAATTCAGCTTTGGTGGGATCGCCGAAGGTGCGCACCGCTTCCGGCGCGATCACCTGGGTCTGGCCGGTGCGCTTGTCATAGCGAAACAGTTCGCCGTAGGTGCTGCCGCCGTAAAGTATGTTGGCGTCCGTGGGATCGGGCGCGATGTAGCCGCTCTCGCCCGCGGCCGTCGGGTGCCAGTCGCGGAATGTAATGGACCCGTCATTGCCGCGGCTAGTGGTGTCCACGCTGCCGGAATCCTGCTGCGCGCCGTAGACGTGGTAAGGGAACTGGTTGTCCACGGCCACGTGATAGAACTGCGCGGTGGGCTGGTTGTACCAACTGCTCCAGGTTTTGCCCTCGTCCACGCTCACGCCCACGCCCTGGTCGCTGCCAAAGATCATTCGGCCTGGACTGACCGGATCAACCCACAGCGCGTGGTAGTCGTCACCGCCGGGAGCGCCCTTGATGGCTTCAAAATGTTTGCCGCCGTCAGTGGAGCGGTAAATGGAGACGTTGGGGCAATAGACCACGTCTGGATTTGTTGGGTCCACCACCACTTCACCGAAGTACCAACCGCGGCTGTCAATGCGAGGGTCAGAGCTGACTTGAGTCCAGGTCTGGCCGGCATCGTCTGAGCGATAGAGCCCGCGGGCTTTGGTTTCCTGCGGGCCATTTCCCTGAACGTCAATCAGTGCATAGACGCGCTTGCCGCCGGTGCCGCGCGCGACGGCGAGTCCGATTCGTCCAACTTCTCCTGCGGGAAGCCCGCCACCGGTGATCGGTTGCCAGGTCGCGCCGCCGTCAGATGACTTGTAGATCGTCCCGCCTTTGGTGGTGGGAGCGTAGGTGCTCCACGGCGGACGACGGTCGTACACCAGAGAAGCGTAAGCCGTCTGGGAGTTGTCGGGGTCGAATTGGACGTCAATCGCGCCGGTGTCAGCGTCCTTGTACAGGACTTTCTTCCATGTCGCGCCGCCGTCAGTGGAGCGAAACACGCCGCGTTCTTCACCTGGACCGTACGCGCTGCCCATGGCCGCGACCAGCACGATCTGCGGATTGTGCGGGTCCACCACGATGCGGCTAACGTGCTGCGAGGCGCGGAGTCCAATGTTGTTCCAGGTTTTGCCGCCGTCGGTGGATTTGTACACGCCGTTGCCGTAAGTGATGTTGGAACGGAAGTCAGCTTCGCCGGTGCCTACATAAATAATGTTGGGACTGGACTGGGACACGGCCAACGCGCCAATGGAGCCGATGGGCTGGCCGTCAAAGATTGGCTCCCAGGTTTCGCCGGCGTTGGCGCTCTTCCAGACGCCGCCGCCCACGGCGCCGAAGTAGAACAGGTTGGGCTGGCCTTCCACTCCGCTGACGGCAATACTGCGTCCGCCGCGGAAGGGGCCGATCATGCGCCAGCGCAGCCCGCTGTACAGGCTGGGATCAACCGGTTGCGCGGTCGCCGACAGCGGAATAAGTGTGACGAGCAATTGGGCAATCAGGAACAAACGCCGGAACGAAGAGGACAAAGATCTCATAAGCAGAGCATTGTAAATGAGCTGAAAGGCACAGCTCCTGGGAGTTTCATCTGGTAAATTCAGGGGTACTCACTCCGCACCGTTGTAAAAGGGACTTTATGCAGATCACGGAAATCTCCACTCCCGGCTACGAACGAATTGTTCGCGGCATTGACGCCGCCGCGGGTTACCACGGAATTGTCTTCGTCCACAGCACGGCGCGGGGGCCGGCCGTGGGAGGCACGCGCTTTTGGACGTATGCGAATGAAGGCGAGGCGTTGGAAGATGGTCTGCGTCTCGCCCGCGGCATGACTTACAAGAACGCTCTTGCCGGACTGCCCTGCGGCGGCGGGAAATCCATCATCCTGAAGAGCACGCAGACATTGGACCAAGGAAACCAGGACCGGGAGAAACTTTTTCGCGCGCACGGACGGCTGGTGAACTCGCTGGGCGGCAAATATGTTACGGCAGAAGATGTTGGCACCAGCCCCGCCGACATGGAATTCATTTTGCAAGAGACAACTTTCGTTGCTGGACTGCAGGGACGTTCGGGCGACCCGTCACCGCACACGGCGCGCGGAGTTTTTCGAGCGATGCAAGCCGCGGCGAAACATCGGTGGGGAAGCGACGACCTTGCAGGAAAGACGATCGCGATCCAGGGCTGCGGACACGTGGGCCATTACCTTGCGGGCGAGCTCGCGCGGGCCGGAGCGAAATTGGTGGTCGCTGACGTTGATCCGGATAAAGTGCAGCGCGTGGTGAGCGAGTTCGGAGCGGCAAGCGTCGCGCCTGAAACTATCCTGTCCGCACCTGCCGATATTTTCGCGCCTTGCGCGCTGGGCGGAATCCTGAATGACCAGACTATTCCGCAGCTTCGCGCGGAAATGGTAGTGGGCGGAGCCAACAACCAGTTACTAGAGCCTCGCCATGGCGACGAGCTTCTGCAGCGCGGCATTGTTTACGCCCCGGACTACGCCGCCAACGCCGGTGGGGTGATCCACGGCTGCTGCCGGGAGATGCTGGGCTGGGACGAGCCGCGCACACTGGCCAAGATTGATGCGATCTATGAGACTCTGCTGAAAATCTTCAGGGCCGCCGAGCAGGCGAGCGTAGCAACGTCCAAGGCGGCGGACCTGCTGGCCGAACAGCAGATCTCGAGCCCCGTCGCGCACTAAGGGATTAGCAATGCTCCAGGGCATAAGGCAGGTCCTATGGATGGAGCAACGATCTTCGCGCCGGCCCCAAGACGGCCCTTATCCAGTCGGTCGCGCGCTGACTCCCGCGGGGGTCAGAAGAAAATAGCGGCGCTGAAGCCGCAGGGCAACGTTCACCAGAGCGACCATCACCGGCACTTCGACCAGCGGGCCAATCACCGCGGCAAACGCTGCGCCGGAATTCATTCCAAAAACCGCCACCGCGACGGCGATGGCCAACTCAAAATTGTTGCTGGCAGCCGTGAACGCAAGGGTGGTGGTCTGGCTGTAGTCGGCGCCGACACTGCGTCCCATCCAGAAGCTGACGGCGAACATCACCACAAAATAAATGAGCAGCGGCACGGCGATGCGTAGCACGTCAAACGGAAGCTGCACGATCAGGTTTCCCTTGAGGCTGAACATCACGACGATGGTGAACAGCAGGGCGATGAGCGTCAGCGGGCTGATGAAAGGGATGAAGCGGGTTTGATACCAATTCCGGCCCTTGATCTTCAACAGGACAAAACGCGTTGCCATGCCGGCCAGAAATGGGATACCAAGATAAATGAATACGCTTTTGGCGATCTGGCTGATGCTCACTTGCACCACAGATCCCTTCAAGCCGAACAGGGGAGGAAGAACGGTTATGAACAGCCAAGCATAAACGCTGTAAAAAAGCACTTGAAAGACGCTGTTGAAGGCCACCAGGCCCGCGGCGTAATCAGAGTCGCCGGCGGCCAATTCATTCCAGACAATCACCATGGCAATGCAGCGTGCCAGCCCGATCAAGATGAGTCCAGTCATATAGGCGGGATAGCCGCGCAGGAAAATTACCGCGAGCGCGAACATCAGCGCCGGCCCAATTACCCAGTTTTGCAGCAGGGACAAACCCAGAACCCTGCGGTTGCGAAACACTCTGCCGAGTTTCTCGTACTGCACTTTGGCCAGCGGCGGATACATCATCAAGATCAGGCCCAGGGCGATGGGAATGTTTGTGGTCCCAGACTGAAACCGTCCAAGGAATGCCGTGGTGCCGGGCAGGTAGTGCCCAAGCGCCACTCCCAAACTCATGGCGAGAAAAATCCAGAGCGTTAGATAGCGGTCCAGGAAGCCAAGCTTGCGACGGGGGCGAGGTGCGCAGGGAACAAGATTCGCGGTGATTGGGACGTCTGGCTTCATCTTGTGTTCCTTCCTTCAGCCCAATGCGAAAGGATACTCATTCAGTTCCGATCCGCCGGAGTTCGCTCTGGATCGCCATATTGCCCAGTTTCTCCATAGGCAAGGCGAGGAACAGGCTGATGCGGCGGTCGAGCATGATGTACGCGTCGCGGAAGGCGCGTGAGACTTCTTCCGGCGTCCCTTGAACAGCAGCGGGATCCGGTACGCCCCAGTGGGCGGTCATGGGCTGGCCAGGCCAAATGGGGCAGACTTCATGGGCGGCGTTGTCGCACACGGTGAAGACAAAATCCATGCGCGGAGCATCGGGCTGGGCGAATTCGTCCCAACTCTTACTGCGCAGACCTTCCACAGGCAGACGCGCCGACTGCAATTGCGCGATAGCTTCTGGCCGGACGCTCCCCGAGGGATGGCTGCCGGCGCTGTAAGAAGCAAAGTTGGGAAAACCCTTCTGCCGGAGAATGGCCTCCGCCATGACCGAGCGGGCCGAGTTTCCGGTGCAGAGAAACAGCACGTTGTAGCGCTTCGTCATTTGGCTCTCGTTCTCCGCGGCAAAAGTTGAGTGCGACTAGCTACAGCAGCCGGGAGCACAGCAGGCGGCCGGCTTTTTAGCGCGTACAAAAGCGCTCATGAACTTGCCGTCGGCTTGTTGTGCGATGGCGTCCACGTCCAGGCCTTTGTCGGCGAGGAAATTGCGGGCGTCTTCCACGCGATAAATCCGAGTGGGCTCGATCTCAACGGATTCAAAACCTGCGCGCGCCAGCTTGGATGTGTATTCATGCTCCGATAGCGCACCAGCGACGCAGCCCACCCACAGCAGCACGCTCTTGCGGACTTGGTCGGGCATCTCGCCGCGGACCACCACATCAGACACGGCAAAACGTCCGCCGGGTTTGAGCACGCGGAAGGCTTCGCGCAGGACGCGGTCTTTGTCGGCTGAGAGATTGATCACGCAGTTGGAGATGATTACGTCCACGGAGTTGTCAGGCAGGGGAATATGTTCGATTTCGCCTTTGAGAAACTCAACGTTGGTGACGCCAGAGTTCTTCTGGTTTTCGCGCGCCAGGGCCAGCATGTCGTCGGTCATGTCCAGGCCGTAGGCTTTGCCGGTGGGGCCCACGCGCCGCGCGGACAGCAGAACGTCAATGCCGCCGCCGGAGCCGAGATCCAGCACAGTCTCGCCGGGACGCAACTCAGCGAGGGCGGTGGGATTGCCGCAACCCAGCGACGCCTTGACGGCTTGTTCGGGCAGGACGCTGGTCTGCGAGGCGTCATACAAATCGCGGGTGATGGGATCAACATCTCCACAACTTGCGGCGCCGCCACAGCAGGAATTTCCCGCTCCGGCAATCACCCGCCGGGCCGCTTCTCCGTACTTCTCTTTGACCACTTCTTTGATGTTGGTTTCACTCATGATTCAACTCCTTTATCGGCAGCAGACGATCTTCTGCGGCTCAACGGCTTTGTTGCGGGTGCAGCACTCGGCGTAAAGGAACCCCAGCAGTTCCTGCAGCGCCGCACAGTTGGCGGTGTAGCGCAAGAACGTGCCTTCGCGCTGGACCGCGACCAGATCCTCGTTCTTCAGCTTGTCCAGATGGTGCGACAGAGTGGAGGCGGGAATTTCCAGTTCCTCGCCGATCTCATTGACCACCATGCCATCCGGGTGGGCGGAGAGCAGCAGGCGCACAATGCGCAGGCGAGGTTCCGTTCCCATGGCGGAAAACATGTCCGCGTAACGGGCGACGTCGTCAGGGTTGGGTTTGGCCACGGCAACTCCTTCTATAATTCTATTATCATAGAAATATAGAATAAGGCAAGGGGAATTTGCGGTTGGGAAATCCAAAGACGTGGTTGGCTTTATTTGCGTCACAGGCAGGGGCCCGTCGTGAGAACGCCCTGACACGGCATGGTAGGTGACAGATTCTCGGGATCCTTCGACTGCGCGACGCCATGCTGCGCAGCGTCGCTTCGCTCAGGACGACATTCCTCGGGTGATATCGTTTAAAGGCCGGTCAAGGTTTTGAAGAGACTTACCTTTGGTTCGTCGAGAGCAACATCGGCCTTTGCTGCGCGAAGTGGGTGTCACCCAGCGGGCGGCTTCTTGCGCACGTAGAGCAGCTTGTCAATTTCGGCAACCACGTTGCCGTCGCTGTCCATGACGTTCACCTGGAACTGCGGTTCGGTCTTGCCTTGGGCGTCGGCGGCGGCCTTGATCTCAGCGACTCTCTCCGCGGAGACATGGAACACGGCTTTGACCACGCCCTTGCCCGGCTTTTTGAAGCGGATGGTGGCGGCCTTGTCCCATACGATGTAGTCCGGGCCGAGAATGTTGATCAGCATGAGCATGTAAAAGGGGTCGCACATGGAGTAGAGCGACCCGCCAAAGTGCGTGCCTACGTAGTTGCGGTTGTAAAAGCGCAGCGGCATTTCCACGCGGATGGTGGTGAAGTCGTCGGCAATCTCAGTCACGCGCACGCCGGCGCCGAGGTAGGGCGGATAGAACCTCAGCCTGCGATGGAGTTTCTTTGCGGTCATCGCCATGATTGCTTCCGCAGAAGCCCTCAGCTATTTCTTTGCAGGATCGTCGGCCGCGTTGACGTAGGCGCGCTTGAACGGTCCCAGCCCCTGCGTCTGAATCACCGTCTCTCCGTGGGCGGTGGCAAAGTGGCTCTGTCCAGGCGGGACGGACACCATGGATCCCGGCGGCAGGTTCTGCAGTTTGCTGTCATCCCAGGTGTCGCCGGAGCCGATGCGTAGCTCTCCGCTCAGCACTGTGGTGGTCTCAGTGACCGGATGGCGGTGCGGAGCGATCTTGTAGCCGTCAGGCATTTTCAGGCGCAGCACAAACGGACCGTCGCTGGTTGGGTCGCCAGACAGGACGGCAATCATCGCACCGGGTGGCAAGCCCGCAGGGACCGGCTTCCAGGCGATTTTGTCCGGCGTAACAACCGTGACGCTGGGCGCAGAAGCCTGTGCCGGCGGGGCCTGAGCGGAGGGAGCTTGCACAGCGACCAGGACTACGACAAGGGCGAGCAACAACAAGAGGGCTGCTGAAGATTTACGCATGGTCTCTCCTGAAGGTGAAGCATCACCGGGCGAGATTGTACACTTGATTGCTTACCTGGAGGTGGACCATCGCACACCAACGAATCAGAAGCGCGGGGACCGAGAAAGCCAACCTGCCTTTCAGTGACGCCGTGTGGGCCGGCGACACGCTGTATCTCAGCGGCCACATCGGCTTTGATCCCCACACCGGCGAGCTGCCGGCAACGGCCGAAGAAGAAGCCACAGCGGTGATGGACGCATTCAAGAAAACGCTGGAAACCGCCGGGCTGCAGATGAGCGATCTGGTTTTTATGCAGATCTTCTGTCCGGACGTGAGCCTGTTCGGCGAGTTCAATACCATCTACCGGACGTATTTCAAGGATGGTGAGTATCCAGCGAGGGCCTTTCTGGGGTCCGGCCCGCTGCTGTTCGACGCGAGATTTGAAGTGCAGGGAATTGCCGTGAAAAGCTGACGCCTTGGCTATTCCGCCGTGGTTGGGTCAATGATGGTTCGTACCTCGGACACTTTGTTGGCAGGGAATCCACCCAGCCGGGCGTGCTCGCGGACGGATTTCTCATCCGGAGCGATGTACACGCAGTAGATCTTGTCCTGCGTCACAAAGCTTTCCACCCACTGGATCTGCGGACCCATGTTCTTGAGCACTCCGCACGACTTCTGCGAGATGGCTTGCAGTTCTGCCGGCGTCAAATTGCCGGCGCCGGGGATTTCCCGTTCGATGACATATTTAGGCACGCTTGCCTCCTGAGGGATGGTCATTTGCGACGGCTATCAAGGTAGCACATCATGGGCGGGAGCCAAGCGGATTTTGCGAATGCGCGCCTCTTGCGCATGCACGATGCAACGCTGATTTGTTTGATTCTAGTTGCCTTCGTTTCGCGTGTTCGGTAGACTCGTCGCCAAATATTCAGGCTTGTCTCTGCCCTCTTGGTCCGCGCCAGGGAGGGCACTCCGATGTTGGAGCGCAAACGTATGGTACTGAGAAACTCGTCTCGCGAAAAAGGATCGGTGTTCGGCAATGTACTTGCTGTAGCCGGTATCGTAGTCGCTATCGTTGGCATCATTGTGGGACTTCTTTCTCCAGAGTTCCGTCGCTTTCTCCACGTTGACGATTCCATTAACAAATCGTCATATCGAGTGGGGTACGTAGTTCCGTGGATAAGCTTCTACGAATTTGAAAGGGGCAAGTCTCACGGCCCTGATCCGGAAGACATTCAAGAGTTGATGAAACAGAAGTGGGCGGAACTGGACAGCAATCTCAAGGATCTTGAAATCGTCGTCGATGCGCACAGCTTAGACTTCAAGGCTTCGGACGGTGATTACGGAAACAGTCCTGCCGCTGATTTTTTTTTCGACAAGATAGGCTCTAAGCACGGGGAGCAAAGTCGCCAAGCCTATAAGCTGGGCGTGATGGTAATGGCGACTTTTTGGATGTGCCAGCGAAAGCAGTTTGTTCGCGACGACGCTTTAAGGACGCTCGCTAAGCTAAATGATGCTGCAAAGCCTTTTGGCATAAAGCCCATTGCTAGCAGCGAACTTGAACGAGCGGATGGACCTGCAAATATCAATAAGGAACTTCAGTCACTAGCACAGGATATGGATGCTCGTGTGAGAAAGAAGCTGTAGTCCGCTCGCCGGTCTCGCGGCGGAGGAAAGCTAAACCATCTTGAGTAGCCGTTCACGCCTTTGCTCCCAGTCGTCGCTGGAAAAGATGTTGGGGCCAACTTCAATCAGGCGGGGAAGCATGTTGAAGACGGAAACCGGAGTCCAGGTGCCGCCGTTGCGGGTGCGCAGGCCGCGCTTGTTCAACTCAGAGGCCACCAAGGTAATGGAATAGTCCTGCACGATCAGCTCCATCATCTGCACCAGGACGTCGCGCTCCCGCGGATCTTCTTCCAGGCGGCTGCAGTCAGAGGCCACGCGCAGTCCGTAAGGGATTTCTTCCACGATCACCGGATGCTCACTCTCACCGGGGATCTCGCGCCGCCATTCGATGGCCACCAGCTTCCAGCCGGCTTCTGACTTCTGCTTCATGTAGTCCAAATCCACAGAGCCTGTTACCACTTCGCGAATCCGTTCAATCTTTGCCATGGCTGTGAGTCCTTATATATATGGGAGTGACGGAGACCGGCCATGTAAACCGGCTTCCGGGTGGTACGCAGGTCAGTTCAGAGCAAGCTCCATGCCAAGGATCGCGCCAGCGTAAGTATGCGGTGCAGAGCAACATAGAACAACGCGATGATTAGTTGGCAACGGTGGAGATGAGCGTTTGTGGGACGTTCGCGTCCGAAAGCGGACAGTTTTCATCGGCGCGGGCGACGAATCGCCACACTTTGGCGACGAGAGACCATCTAAGAAGCAGGAGCGAAAAAGTCCCATGATACGAAGGATCAAGTCGGGCGAATACCGGCTGTATTCGCGGAAAATCAATCCCAAGACCGGCAAGCGGCGCAATCTGGGCACGTTCCCGACGCTGGAGCAGGCCAAGCAGCACGAGCGCGAAGTGCAATTCTTCAAGCGGCGCGCCGCGGGCTGACAGTCTCGTACACGTCCGCGTGAGGCCGTGCTTAGATGCGCGTGGTAGAATCCGCGCGAGCATTCATCCTTGGCCAAGAAACCTCCTCGATTCGCATGACCACGCCACCGTCTCAGGCTTCACCCAGCAAGCCTTCGCTGAGAAGATCTATGAGTTTGGCCCACGCCACGGCCATGGTGGTAGGCATTATTCTGGGCGCGTCCATCTTCATTCAGCCTTCTGAGATCACTCGCCTGGTGCCCAGCGTGCGCGGACTGCTGCTGGTATGGCTGGCGGCTGGCGCTCTCACGTTTTGCGGGGCCCTCGTCTGCGCCGAGCTGAGTTCCGCATTTCCCGATACCGGCGGCGTGTACGTCTTTCTGCGGCGCATCTTCCATCCGGCCCTGGGATTCCTTTGGGGATGGGGAATGTTCTGGAGCATTCATTCGGGAATCATCGCCGCCATCGCCGTGGTGCTGGCGCGCTACGTTGGATACTTTTTCCCGCTCAGCGAGTGGGGCACGCGTGGCGTAGCCATGGCGGCCATCCTGTTGTTGTCCGTCATCAACTACCTGGGTGTGAAGCCAGGAAGCGCATTGCAGGTGGCGCTGACGGCGGTGAAGGTCGGCGCGATCGTGATCCTGGTGGCGCTGCTGTTCTGGTTTGGGGGACCTGCGCATCAAACTTCGGTTCATGAAAGTTCGGCTCATGAAGGCTGGGCTGATGAAAGCTCGGCGCAGCACAATTCGGCCCAAGCGGCTGCTTCCGCCGCGGGCGAACTGAGCACCGTGTCGTTCTCGGCATATGCGCTGGCCATCGCCGCCGGGCTGTTTGCCTTTGGCGGATGGCACATGGTGACCTACGCTGCGGGTGAGACGCGTGATCCTGAACGCACGCTGCCCCGTGCCTTGATGGCCGGCGTCGCCGTGGTGACTGTGTGTTACGTCCTGCTCAATGCCGCTTACGTTTACGTAATGCCGCTGGGCGACGTGGCGCGTTCGTCGCGAGTGGCCGCCGACGCCACGGAAAAAGTTCTGGGCGCGGGCGTGGGCGGCGCGATTGCCGTGCTGGTGGTCATCTCGGCGCTGGGCGGGCTGAACGGTATCATCCTGGCCGGACCGCGCGTGTACTACGCAATGGCCCAAGACGGACTCGCGTTCCGCTGGATGGCGGCCGTGCATCCACAGAGGCAGACGCCGTACCTGGCCATCGCCGCACAGGCTGCCTGGTCGTGCGTGCTGGTGGGAACCAACAGTTATCGCCAACTTTTCACCCGAGTGGTGTACACGGAATGGTTGTTTTTCGCCCTTCTCGCCTGTGGTTTGTTCGTGCTTCGGAGAAATTCGCAATACAATCCCCAGTTCCTTGTGCGCGGATACCCTCTGGTTCCGCTGGTGTTCATTGCGGCGTCTCTGGCCATTGCGCTGAACCAGGTACGCGCCAACCCGCGTGACAGCGCCATCGGTTTAGGCTTGCTTGTCGCTGGACTTCCCGTGTACTTTGTCTGGACGTTATTGCAAAACAACCCACGGGACGCCCGCACGAATGCCAATCGTTGACTTCCACAACCACTACTATCCGCCCGAGTACATCAAGGCACTGGAGCAGGGCCCAAGCGCCGTCCGCATCACTTACGACCAGGAAAAGAACCCCTGCCTGCACTATCCCGGCGACTACAACGTAGCCGTCCGCGGCCACCGCGACATTGATTATCGCGAGGAAGTGTTGCGCGAGCAGGGAATTGATACCCAGGTCATCACCCTCACCACGCCAGGAACGCATATCGAAGAGCCGCCGACCGCCGTCCGACTGGCTGCACTGGTCAACGACTGCTTTGCCCGCGTCGTCGCCGATAAACATGGCCGCTTCGCCGCGCTGGCGACTCTGCCTCTGTGCAATCCCGCGGCGTCAGTGGCGGAGCTGCGCCGCGCCATGGGGCAACTCAAATTTCCCGGCGCCATGGTCTTCAGCAACGTCAACGGCGTGGCGCTGAGCGACCAGCGCTTCTGGAAGCTGTGGGAAACGGCCAACGAACTGGGCGCTGTCATCCATATTCATCCGACCAACCCCGTCGGCGTGGAAGCCATGCTCGACTACTGGCTCATGCCGCTGGTCGGCTTCCTCATGGACACCACGCTCGCCGCCGCCAGCCTGGTCTTCAGCGGCGTGCCGGAACGCTTTCCCCGCATCCGCTGGGTTCTCGGACACCTGGGCGGTGCGATCCCGTATCTTGCCGAACGTCTGGACCGCGGCTATGAAGCCTTTGCCGAATGCCGCAAGAACATTTCCCGTCCGCCTTCGTCGTATCTCAAGCAGTTCTATTTCGACACCGTGAACTTCGATCCGCGCGCGCTGGAGCTGGCGGTCAGCTTCGCCGGCGCAGATCATATCCTGGCCGGCAGCGACTACCCGCACGCCATCGGCAGCATTCCCAAAATGCTGGAGAGCTTGCAGGCCATGCAGGTGCCGGAGGAAGACAGAAAGAAGATACTGGGAGGGAATGCGAAGAGCTTGCTGCGGACTTAGTGAACATCCACCACGGAGACACGGAGGCACGGAGAACAGCAAGCCTTGGTGTAGCTTCCCTGGCGGTCTCTTCCTGCAATCTGATCCGCGCTCATCTGCGTCAATCCTCGGCCCCCGGCCTTTCTCCGTGCCTCCGTGTCTCCGTGGTGAATCCGCGTCTTCCATGCTAGAATCGCGGCTCAATCCTCATGGCCCGTAAAGTCTCACTGTTCGTGCCGTGTTTTGTTGACCAGCTTCTGCCTGAAGTTGCGGTGGACACGGTCACAGTGCTGCGCCGTATCGGCTGTGAAGTCAGCTTTCCCCCGGACCAAACCTGCTGCGGACAGCCCGGCTTCAATTCCGGCTACTGGGATGAAGCGCGCCCCTGCGCCGAGCGTTTCCTGCGCGTGTTCAAAGACGCCGAGTGCATCGTGTGTCCGTCGGGTTCGTGCACGACAATGGTGCGGGTGTTCTATCCCGAGCTGCTTGCCGCAAGCTCGCACAAGTCTGACGCCGTGGCCATCGGCAAGCGCACGTTTGAGCTTTCTGAGTTCCTGGTCAAAGTCGCCGGTGTGACCGACGTTGGCGCCAAGTTTCCTCACACCGTTACTTATCACGCCAGTTGCCACGGACTGCGCGAGCTGAACCTGCGCGATGAACCACTCAAGCTTCTTCGCGGCGTGGCTGGGCTGAAGCTGGTAGACATGGCGCGCCACGACGAATGCTGCGGCTTTGGCGGGACGTTTGCCACCAAGTTTGAAAGCATTTCCGCGGCGATGGGCGTTTCCAAGGCCGACAACGTCGCGGCCACCGGTGCCGAGTTCGTCACCGCGATTGATCCCAGTTGTCTGATGCACGTCCAGGGGATTCTGGGAAAGCGCAACGACAAGGCGAAAGCCATTCATCTGGCCAGCATTTTGGCGAGTGAGGGCACATGATGAAGGCTTTTTGTCGCTCCGCTAACGCTGCGCTCCGGCCTACGGCAGTAGGGAAGGAATTTTTCGCGCCCTTAACGGCACGACTGAAGTCGTGCCCTGATACGAATCTTCTTTCCGAGGGGTGTGCACCATGAGCGGCGCGTCGCCTGCCAACCTGGCGGAAAAATTCCTGCGCGACGCGGCGGAGAAGTCCGCTGACCTGGTCCACCGCGAGATTATCCGCAAGGGCATGGAGAGCTATGACGTGGCGCACCAGAAAGGCCGCGCCCGCTTTGCCGATTGGGAAGCTGCCCGCGCGCGTTGCCAGGAGATCAAGCGCGAAGCCATCAACAATCTGGACAAGTACCTGCTCCAGTTTGAAGCCAAGGTGATCGAGCACGGCGGCAAAGTTTTCTGGGCCGCCACCAGCGAAGAAGCCTGCCAATATGTGACCGAACTTGCGCAGCGCCACAAAGTAAAAACCGTCGTTAAGTCCAAGAGCATGGTCACGGAAGAGATACACCTGGCGCCGGCGCTGGAGAAAGTCGGCTGCACGGTGTTGGAGACTGACCTGGGTGAATACATTGTCCAGCTTCGGCATGAAGGTCCGTATCATATTGTTACGCCGGCCATGCATTTAGACCGCAAGCAAATTGGCGATCTTTTTCGCGACAAATTCAACGAACCGAATTTGTCCAACGATCCGCAGGAACTGGTGGCGGCGGCGCGTCGCCAGCTACGCAAAGCGTTCTTCGCCGCCGAGATGGGCATTTCCGGCGCGAATTTCCTGGTCGCCGACAGCGGCTGCATCGCTGTCAACACCAACGAAGGCAATGGACGACTGAGCACCGGAGTCCCGCGCCTGCACGTGGCGGTGACGGGAATCGAAAAAGTCATTCCGCGCCTGGAAGACTTGGCGACTCTGTGGCCGGTGCTGGCGACGTCGGGCACCGGTCAGCCGATCACCACGTATGCCAGCCTGATCGGCGGGCCCAAGCGTCCGGGTGAAGCCGACGGCCCCACGGAATTCCACGTCGTTCTGGTGGACAACGGACGCAGCAGTCTGCTGGCGCATCCGGAAGAACGCGAAGTGCTGCATTGCATCCGCTGCGGCGCGTGCCTGAACATTTGCCCGGTGTTTCGCCACATCGGCGGACACAGCTACGGCACGCCGTATCCTGGACCCATCGGCAGCGTGCTGGTGCCGCAACTCGAAGGCGAAAAGTTCAAGCATCTTTCTTTCGCGTCGTCGCTGTGCGGCGCGTGCACCAGTGTCTGTCCAGTCAAGATTGATCTGCACCACCATCTGCTGCACAACCGCCGCGACTTCACCAAAGCCGGCACGGGCAAACTCACCGACCGTCTCAAGTTCCGCATGTGGAGCGCGGCCATGCGCAGCCCGGCGCTCTACGCCATGGGCGGATGGTTCACCCGCGCCAGCTTGCGCGCCATTTACGGCATGGGCATGAGCGGCTCCGCGCTGGACCCGATGCGCGCATGGAACCACAGCCGCGCCGGCGTGCCGTTGCCCAAAGAGTCTTTCCGCGCAAGATGGAAGAAAGGCCTTGGCGATGTCAAATAATCCCAGCCGCGAATTGATTCTCGAGCGCATTCGCGCCGGGCTGAAAGCCGCTCCGGCAGCGCCCGCGACTGCGGTGGCGTCGTTTGAGCAAGCCGCGCCGATCTTTCGTCTGGTGGAAAAGCCGCTGGAGCGTTTCCAGCAGGAAGCCAAAGCCAACCTGATGGAGGTTTTCCCGGCGGCGGACGCGTCCGCCAGCGTGCAATGTCTTTCGCGTGTGGTGCAGGCGCTTCCCCAGGGAGAAATCTTTGTTCAGGACGCTCCGGTGCTTCGCCGCATGGTGGACGCGGCGCGCATCAACCGTCCGGTGCGCTGGTCATTCCAGGGCGGGCCCACGGAGGCGTCACAAGCCACCGTCACGCTGGCCGACGCGCTGATTGCGCAGACCGGATCCATCTTTGTGACGGCCGCCTGCGGCGGACGCGGCGCGTCCGTGGTGGCGCCGGTGCATATCGTGTTCGCGACCACCGGCCAGATCGTCCCTGACCTGCTCACCGCGCTGCGCAACGCCAAGCAGCAAAACAAGCTCGACCAAAACTCCTTCGCCTGCGTGATCAGCGGCTCCAGCCGCACCGCCGACATCGAAAAGATCCTGGTCCAGGGCGCCCACGGGCCAACGCGGCTGGTGGTGATTCTGCAGAGCGGCGGGTAGGCGAAGCGCCTGATTGCCGTGATCGGAAAAACCCTTAACCACAAAGGACACGAAGGAACACGAAGAACAGGACGGGGTGGCCTGCGCTTTTGCCCGGTTTTGGCGAAGCGTGGGGATCAAACGGCTAAATTGAGAGCTTGCTGTGTGGCGATTTCCCCAGCGCTGATCAGCCGTTCGGTTGAGCGGCGGCCGGGCACGTATCCCGCCAGCGGAACACGAGGCTGGATGACCAAGTCAGCCGCCTGGACCGATCGCAGATAGTGATTCGGGTAGAACCACTGATTGGCGCGGCGGGCGGAGTTGAATCCAAGCTGGCGGGCGAACGCGCTCCAGGCCCATACGTCGGACGCGATCACGAATTCCGCGCCCAGTTTGCGGCAGGCTTCAGTAGGAAGAACGCAGGAGATTCCGCCGTCTTTGAGTTTTTCGCCTTCGCGCAGCACCGGCCAGCGCAATCCAACGAGAGCGCAACTGGCGTTGATCGCGGACGCCAGGTTGCCGGCAAGCAGCACGCGCGGTTGCTGGTCAGCCGTCGCAGTAGCTACGGCCGCAAACGGCAGGCTGAGATCAGAAAATTCAAGCGGCAAGCGCTGCCGGCAGAAACTTTCAATGCCTCGGCCGTTCAACAGGCTGGGCCAGAAGACGTCGTGGGCCATGGCGGTGAGCCCTTGCCAGCCCATCCCGGCAGCCATCCCCGCGCCGACGAGGCTCCCGGCGCTGGTTCCAGTCACCACGCAGGGATGTATGCCCAACTCAGCCAGGGCTTTGATGACTCCGATGTGCGCGATGCCGCGGACCGATCCTCCGCTGAGCGCCAGACCGACGCGCAGGGAACGGAGGTGGGCGAGGTTCGGCATCGATAGGTCAATTATAGTGGTGAGCGAATAAAGACGGCTACACAAGGAAGAGCACGTCGCATGCAGTTGGTAGGATGCTTGTATTCCACTCTTTCGCCGAAGCTGAAAAACCAGCTGCCAGCTTCCGCGAAAGGATGGGGCGCCCGGCTAACCACATTCTTGATACATTTGGAAGGACAACGAACGGGAATGGAAATTGACGACAACATTCACGAAGCCCTGTTCTCGGACACCACACTGACCCTTGGTGAACTCCACTGGACGGTACTGAAGGCTGCCAGGACCATGGAGCGGGAACGATGGGACAAGGTGGAACTCGAATTTGGATGTCGGTATGAGGACACGGAATTCGGCAAAGAAATTGGAATGGATGAAATCCACTGGTGGATTTTCGAAAAAGAGCCTGATATCGATGAATTGCTTGCAAAATCGGAGGAGGCGCTGAAAGCGGCTCAGGTTCTGAAAGTCGCCTCTGCGAACTTTAAAGCGAGCGAGCCAGAGTCATACCAGAAATTACTCTTGAGCCTCCGAAATTTCGCGGAGCAGCACCGGAATCAAATCGATGCATTACACGATTACGTGATGTGGCTTGCGAAGCGCCATCCGATGGCCCCACGCATACTGTTCACGTACCGTGTCTGGGGATCTACTCGGATGGCTGATCGCGATTTCAATGTTGACAATGAAGAAACGGCCCGGTCGGACTTGAGCAAACTACGCGCGGTCACCGAAATAGTTTTGGGCGTTCGGCATAGTGGATGGCTTGTGTACGACAAGGTGGAGGGGGAGTTGGGCTACGAAATGTACGAGAGCATGGACCCTGAAGACACGCCGGACGACGCCGTGATTGTGGTTCCTGAGGGACAGGTGGTCAGAAGAACAGCGTACGAAGTGTACGACAACTGCGCCACGTATTTCGCTGAAACCAGGGATTCTCTGAGGAACATTGTTGTTGATATTTACAAGATGAAAGACCAGCGGGACCTGTTTCAAAGCGACAAGTTCTGGCGGGAATTCATCCCAAAGGCGGCAAAGGCGAAAACGGCCGAACAGCAGCTATGGGACTTCAAGGAAACGCTCACGGTTTGGCATCCTGTGAAAAACGAGGAGGATCGACGTAAGGCGAGGGTCATATTCGCGGAGGATGTTGCAAGTTTTGCGAACACGTCTGGCGGAGTTCTCGTTGTCGGCGTCACTGACAAACGAGAGATCGTGGGGATAGGGGATGGAAAAGAGCTGGAAAATCGGTTGAAAGTTGCGCGAGACGTTATTGCGGCGCATCTCAACTACGATCACGAGATCGCTTTGTTTCGACAAGTTGCCGTTGGAGAAAAAAACCAAGAGAAGATTTGCTTGGTTGTCGTGATTTCGCAAGCCTATAAGCCAGTTGCGGTAAATGACGGTGCAGGTCGCTTTTCATACCCGGTTAGGCGGGAAACGGGAATTAGTCGGGTAGCGAGAGAAGATGTTCCGATTGGGAAGCTTCATCTCAAGAGCGATAATCGTGACTTTATGAGCGGACTCAAACAATTCGTCCGTGACAATTGAGGAGTCAAGGCCCGGCCGGTGCCGCATCCTTCCTTTTCGCTTTTTCGTTCTCTCGCCTGATTCGCCAACTTTCACCGGTCCTTCTTCTGCGCCGTCGCTTCTCCTCAACGCGTAATCAAGCCCTCTGGGCACAACGTGATTTGATTACTAACCCTTGCATTTGATTTTTGCGCTCCGGCTGCGCCTGCGCGGGCCTTCGGCAGAGTGGAAGTTGTTGTCGTCGAAGCTTGTCGGCCCTTTTTCGCTTCGCTCACCCCTGCCTGAAGGCACGGGCTGGGTCGTGCCCTGATACGAATCTTCCAGAATCGCCGACATCGCGCGTGATCGCAACGTCATCGGAAAACCTTAACCACAAAGGACACGAAGGAACACGAAGAGCAGCTCAGAAGAAAAACTGCGATGGGAAGGGAAGCTGGACAGGTGTGGCGGGCTATCGCGACGCTGGAGCGGAGCCGATCCCTCACGCGTCTGGGGCTTCACCAAGGCTCGCCTCAGCGGTTCGGGATGGCACGTCTTGGACTAGGGGGCTTTGTGCAGACCGAGATGAACCTTTTTGTCCCAAAGGACACTTGACAGGCGGGCGCGAGAATGAACTTCTTCGCAATAGCTAAGACGAATATATAACGATAAAATAGCTAGGTATTTAGTACTTAGTATTTGGTATTTAGCAAAACCGGGACCGCCCAGGCGGGTGCTTTTTCGGGGCTCTTTGAAAAATTGGTCAGAAACCGCCTGGTGGCGTTAAGTACCTGTGGGTGATGGAGTTAACGGTGGATATTACTAGTCAGATAACAGTTGGGTGACCGTTGGGTCGAATGGAATAACCCCTGTGTTTGCAACAGTCGGTAGGCCCCCGGGGTGGGGGGGGTGAAGGGATGGTGATTGGCGAGATGGTTAACAGGTCAAACGAGCCGCTGGTCATCGTCGTCAATCGGAAGGACCTTAACCACGAAGGACACGAAGGAACACAAAGGGCCGCAGGGAGGCCGCCGACATCGGGAAAACCTCAAACCGCAGAGGACACAGAGAAGCACGGAGGATCGGGAACACACAGCCGGGGGCGGCTGTGCCACACGGCTTTCACCCAGGTTAAGGGCGAGGCCTCTGATCGGCCGAGCCCGCTGCATCAGGCACAGAAGACTCCAAAATCGAAGCAGAGAACGTAGGACGAAGCGGCAAGACTAGAAGATTAAGGGCGAGGCCAAACATGGGCCGAGCCCGTCGTGTCGGGCGCTGAACCATCTGCGAGTTTTCGGGAATCGCTAGCGGTTTGTCGCGAAGCGACCAAAAGAATGGTGGAGGCGGTGGGAGTTGAACCCACGTCCGAAAATGTTACTGGTCAAGAGCCTACATACTTAGTCCGTTCACCCGACGGGAGTTACCCCGCCAGATTCGCGGCTTGCGCTCAGAACGGACAAGAAACGCAAATCGCTAGCCCGTGAATTTTTCCGGAGGCCCCCGGACGTAGGGCCAACAGATGAGCCTACTGTGTGACGCCCTTTCACAGCCCATAGGCGAAGCTGTGGAGAGCGGCTACTTATTTAATTAAGCAGCGTATGCAAACTGGTTAGAGTTGGCAATTATCGTTTTTGCACCATTTACGGGAGAATGCGCCCCGGTATGCCTCTTGGCCGCAAGCATTTCCGTCGAAGCCGTGACGCCCCCATTGACCTGCCCATCGCCACCGTTGCGCGGCATGGGCCGGTTCGGAAAAGGACTTGTGACCGTCCTTTGTCAAAGATCTACTACTACCTTAGACACGGACCTCCGCCGCGTCAATGATTAGATGATCGCGACGACCGGAACGACTCAGCGCAAAAGCATGATGGGGCGAGACAAAGCGGATGGCGCCTTTCAATCGTCAATTTTGGCAATTCCGGCGATTTTGGCAATCCCCTGGCCGGCTGGCCCACACCTCGCCCGTTGCATCATCCCACTGCGCCGGCGATGATCACCCGATCACCCGATTCTCACGTCCCCTTGGTGATTGCGGTCACTGACTCCAGCATCTTGCAAGACAGATACTTAACACGAGATGGGCATTCGGCTGGGGGGACTGTATATGCGGTGTCCGATCCTCGCGTCCAGAAATTTTATCAATGTCGGAGTGGTTGTTTCGCTTCGTCCCTGCCCAGCAGGTCCCCTCTTTTCCATAGAACTCTCGGACGACCGAAACCATCATCACGAAAGGAACTCCCCATGAATTCATTCAAAATGAAACTGATTACCCTCGGCGTCGCGCTCTTTGCTCTGGCGGCTGTCACTCTGTCCGCGCAGGAGCTGACTTCGCGACAAATTGCCGAGCGCAATAAACCGGGTACCGTGCTCATCATCACCACGTATCAAGCCGACGTCACGGTGCCGGATGCCGAGCTTCCACAAAAAAGCATCGAGGCCCTGCAGCAATATGTTCTTAAGCTTGTTAACCAGGGGACAGTGCCGCGCAATGAGGCAGCGATCCTCAACGCTATCTGGGTCGAACTGTTCACCAATCCTCTGAAATACGTTGTTCCCGGCAACAAGATGCTGCGCACAACGGCCAGAAGCGGGTCCCAGGGAAGTGGGTTCATCATCACTCCTGACGGATACATCGTGACCAACGCGCATGTGGTCTTCAAGGAAGAGGAGATGCTCAAGAGGATGCTCGCCCAACAAGGCCTGCGCACCTTCATCTCCAAGGACATTGAAGACATGCAGAAGGAGCTTGGAGGCAAGATCACGCCGGAGATGGAGAAGCTGGCAATCGAAGGCGCCTCAACATGGTATTCGCACTATATGACCATCGACAAAGTCGAGCGGACCGTTGACACCATGATGGGCGTCAAGCTCGCCGGGATTCCCACGATGGCACAAAAGTTCACGGCCGACGTCCGCACCATGGGTAAACCCACGCCGGGCAAAGACGTGGCCATCATCAAGATTGACCGTAAGGACCTTCCCACCGTCAGCCTGGGAGACGATACGGCAATGAGGACCGGAGACCGGGTTCTCGTGATCGGTTATCCCCAAATGGAAAGCATCCAGATGATTCTGGCGCCTGAGAGCCAGACCGAGACCACTCTCACTTCCGGCCTGGTAAGCGCTCGCAAGACCATGCCCGGCGGCTGGGATGTGCTGCAGACCGACGCCACCATCAACCACGGCAACAGCGGCGGACCCGCCTTCAACGACAAAGGCGAGGCGATCGGCATTGCCACCTTCGGCGCCATTGACTGGAGCAGCGGCAAGGAGATCCCCGGAGTCAACTTCCTGGTGCCGGGAACGGTGATCAAGCAGTACCTGCACGAGATCAACGTCACGCCGCAGCAGAGCCGGCTCTCAGGCTTGTACAACGAAGGCCTGGTTCTGTTTGAACAGAAGCACTACAAGGCCGCTCTGGACAAATTCCGCGAGATCAACGAACTGAATCCAGGATACCCCTATGTTCAGTCGTACATCGCGGAGGCACGTGCAGCGGTTGGGGCGGGCAAGGACGTCCCGACTACTTCGCCTGTGCTTTATGTATATCTCGGACTAGGAGCGCTGCTGCTCATGGGCGCGATCATTGTTGGCATCGTCCTGTGGCGGCGCAAAGGACCCCCGGCAAGACCCACAGTCATGAAGAAGCCTGAGCCGCCGATGAAAGCAAGTGCCTAAAGCACGACGGGAGTTCGGATTCGATGATGTGATCAGTCTGATTTCGGGCGGCACTGGCACGCGGTTCGCCATGCCGCTCGGTTTTCTGTGAGGAAGGTGAAAGATGCTTTTGCGAACTGCGTCAGTGTTTCTCCTCGGATATGTCTTGATGGTCGCGGATGCTCGAATTCCCGCAGCCGGCGTGTTGCATCCGTCACGGACGGACGTAGCGCGTGATGCTCAGACGCCAAACGCTTCTTCCGCGACATTGCCGCAACAATCGGACCCCACTGCTGGCATGCACTTCAAGCGCGTGACCATCAAGCAGCTTCGCTCGGACCCGAAAACTTTCGCACAGCAGAAGGTGGCCGTTCGTGGACAAATCGGGGAAGTCTCTCGCACGGAGCACTACTTTGAATTGCTCCAGGGCAACGACTCCCTGCGCGTCCTGCTTGACAGTCTGCCGGATAGCGCTCAAGAGAAGATCTACTCGGCAAAACCGGGCAGCCGGGTGACCGCCTCAGGGGAATTCTCGGGATATGTTCTCTTTGCCTATCGTGTCGAATTAGGGAAGTAGCGCGCGCAGGCCATTCCCATGGGCGGTGATTGCTTTACTCAGGAAATGGCGGGCCTATCCATTTACAATCGAGCGGGCAAGAAGTAAAGACTTCTGGCCAACATAATATTCTGCAACCAGTCAGGCCCGTGCGCGTCCAATCTGTTTATGCCGATGGTGGAGCCCCGAATCGTGGAATCCCAGTGCGTGTCGTTCGCGAGCATTCCCTGCACCAGCCGTCTTTTTAGCGACTATCTAAGTCATTTTGAACGCGTTAAGAAGTTCTATGCGCAGCCTCCGTTGGGCCGCGATTGGTGGCCCGCCGAGACCAAAAAGATCCAGTATCCGCCCGAGCGGCGCAAGGCCGTGGCTGACATTCTGGAACGGCAGAACCGTGACTTCGGCGCCGGCGAAAAGACATTGGCCAACATCCAGCGCTTGCGGGAAGGCGCGCCGGCGGTGGTGACCGGCCAGCAGGTCGGTTTGTTTGGCGGGCCGCTGTTTGTGATGTTGAAGGCCATCACCGCGGCCATGCACGCGGAAAATGCCGGCGCTGTCCCGGTTTTCTGGCTGGCAGCGGAAGACCATGACTTCGCCGAGATCAGCTCGGTCAATCTGCCATCGGCTGAATCTCTGCAAAAGATCTCCGTCAACGTTGCCCATGCCGAAGGCGCGCCGGTGGGCACGATTGTTTTCGCCGACGAGATCACCGCGGCCGTGCATCAGGTGGAAGCGCTGTTTGGGGCGTCCGAAGTCACCGAACTTCTGGCGGCGAGTTATCGCAAAGGCGAGAACTTTGGCAGCGCCTTCGCCAAGTTCTATGCGAAAGTCTTTGCTGGTTTAGGAATCATCTTCTTGAACGCGTTGGATCCGGAGTTGCACCGAATCGCGCAGCCCATTTACCGCGCGGCGCTGGAGAAATCAGGTGTCATCAACCAGGCGCTGCAAGCACGCAACCAGGAACTGGAGGCTGCGGGTTATCACGCTCAGGTGAAAGTGACGCCTTCGCACACGCTGTGTTTCTATCAGGAAAATGGCGTGCGCACGCCGGTCCGCGACAGCGGTGGAGACTTCCTCATCGGCGACCGCAAGGTCTCGCAAGCCGAGTTGCTCAAGGAGACGGAGCGATGTCCGGAGCGATTCAGCGCCAACGTGCTGTTGCGTCCGGTGGTCCAGGACTTTCTACTGCCCACGCTGTGTTACATCGGCGGGCCCGCGGAAGTAGCCTACTTCGCCCAGATTGAAACGGTCTACCGCAATCTTGCCCCGCGCGTGACTCCGATCCTCCCGCGAATTTTTGCCACACTGATTGAACCCCGCCAGGCCAAACTGCTGGACCGCTACGCTCTCACCTTGCCCGATATCTTTGTGGTACCGGAGCAGCTTCGCGAAGCCGTGGCCGCGCGCGCGCTGCCGGAGAGCACTCTGAAGAGTTTTGATGCGGCAGCCGACCATCTGGAGCAGGCCATCGCGCTCATGCAATCGCCGTTGGAAAAGCTGGACCGCACGCTGCTGGACGCCGCGGAAAACGCCGCGTCCAAGATGCGCTATCAATTGCAAGGTCTTCGCGACAAAGCGGCCCGCGCGGAGGCCCGCAAGAACTCAGAACTCCATCGCCACGCGGACGAGCTATCCATGCTCTTGTACCCCAACAAGCAATTGCAGGAAAGGGAAGTGGGCGGTTTGTATTTCCTGCTCAAGTATGGGATGGGAGTGGTAGAGAAGATAAAGGAATCGGCGAACGCCCGTTGCGCGGACCATCAAGTAATACCGTTGCAAAATCTCTAAGCCTGCGCTTAGGCGCTGGGCACGAAGAAGTGGAGCAGCCAGAAGGTAATCGCCGCAACCGCCGCAGACGCCGGAATCGTGAGGACCCAGGCCCAGACAATACGTTTGGCCACGCCCCAGCGCACAGCGGAAAGTCTACCCGTTGATCCCACGCCGACAATCGCTCCGGTAATGGTGTGTGTGGTGCTAACAGGAATGCCTTTCATCGCCAGCACGAAAAGCGTAATGGCCCCTGCCCCTTCCGCACAGAACCCGCCGACGGGCTTGAGCTTGGTGATTTTCGAACCCATGGTGTGAACAATTCGCCAGCCGCCGAAATACGTCCCCATCGCAATGGCCGCATTGGCGCCCAGGATGATCCACCATTTATACGGCCCCCAACCGACCAGGAACTGCGCGGGCGTCAGATATCCGCCGGCCAGCAGCGCGCCGGCAATAATGCCCATGGTCTTTTGCGCGTCGTTGCCGCCGTGGCCCAGGCTGTACGCCGCGGCGGAGAGCAATTGCAAGCGGCGAAACAGTTTGTCCACTGTTCGCGGAGCGCTGCGCTGAAAAATCCAGGACATCATGATCATCAGGGCAAGCCCGATGATCAAACCGATCAGCGGGGCCAGCACGATGAAGATCAAAGTGGACATCCATTTGGCCCCCAGGCCGGGGATGTCGCCGATGATCGGCCAGTGGAGTTTCGGTTCGTGCACCAGAACCTGCCAGCCGGCTTTGGCGATGGCCGCTCCGGCCAGGCCGCCGATCAGCGCGTGCGAAGAAGACGTCGGTAGGCCCCACCACCACGTGAGCAAGTCCCAGATGATCGCTCCCGCCAGCGCCGCCAAAATCACATATTGCGTGACCTGCGTGGCGTCCACCAGCCCGCTGCTGATGGTCTTGGCCACGGCCGTCCCGAAAACGAAAGCCGCGATGAAATTGAAGGCGGCCGCCCACACCACCGCCAGGCGCGGAGAGAGCACGCGCGTTGACACCACGGTGGCGATGCTATTGGCCGCGTCGTGGAAGCCGTTGATGAAGTCAAACGACAGCGCGATGAAAATGGTGACAACGACCAGTAATACGCTTAGGTGCACCCGGCTAGCCTCGAAGAGAAGGATGGTTGCGCATGGTTTCGGTGCTTAGGCGCTCTTGAGCACGACGCCTTCCAGCACGTTGGCGGCGTCTTCCGCTTTGTCGGTGGCCGTCTCCAGGACTTCATACAGCTCTTTCATCTTGATCAGCGAAATCGGGTCCTTTTCCTTGTCAAAGAGTGCGCCAATGGCCGCGCGGGCCACTTGGTCCGCTTCATTTTCCAGGCGATTGATCTCCACGCAGTGTTCCAGCACGGTGTCGCCCTTCTTCTCCAGCTTGGCCAGGGCGAACGAAAGCTGGTCGGCCTGTTGCACCACAATTTCCGCCAGGCGCGAGGCTGCCGGCGGAGCGCTGGTGATCTTGTACATGATCAGCCGTACGCCCGCGGCGTAAATAAAATCCAGCACGTCGTCCAGTGACGACGCCAAGCGGTAGATATCTTCGCGGTCAAACGGCGTGATAAACGTCTGGTTCAGCTTGGTCAGGACGTTGTGTGTCATATCGTCGCCGCGATGCTCAATGCCTTTGAGCTGCTGCACCCGCAACTCCACGTTCTGGAAATCATCCAGCGTCTGTTTCAGCAGACGGGCGCCGTCGGCGAGATTGTTGGCCATCTCGGCAAAGAGTTCAAAAAACCTGGTATCGCGAGGGATAAATCGGAACATGCTGTCGCGGGCCGCTCCTGGAGTGGTCTTGGCGTTTTAACACAACCTTAACAAACCAGAAACTATCGCATGTGGCGCTCAGGATCGTCAAACTGTGGACTTAGTCTCCGGCCCGCTGAGGCTGAACAGCTTCTTCAATGCGCGCCACACGGCGCGAATCGTGATGACCACCACAATCAAGGCGATGCCAACAATGACCGCCGCCGCCACCGGGTGCTGCGTCGCCAGCCAGGTGATGCCAACGGCAAACACGTCTTCGCCCAGGCTCAGGGCGATATTGGAGAAAGGTTCCGGGGAAGGCGTCACTGCGGCGCGGACCGCCGTCTTGCCTCCGTGGGCCGCCAGCGCGATGACCGCGGCGAGCACAGTGACCAGCACATGGGCGAGCGGAGAAAGCTGCTGCGTTGCTCCCCAGGAAAGCAAGGCCGCTACGGGAACCCGGACGAAGGTGTTGAGCCCGTTCCAGATCAGGTCGAAAACCGGAATCTTATCGGCAAAGAACTCCAGCACGAAAAGCAGAGCCGCGATGACGATGACCGTCCACGAACTCAAGGGATGCAATGCGGATGGAAGCTGGAAAAGGTGCGCGTGGGAGAGCAGGCCCAACGTGGCCACGGTGGCGTACACGTTGAGTCCGGCGGCAAAGCTGGCGCCCACCACAATCGCCAGGATCTCCTGCTGGCTCAGGTTCAAGGAAAAGGCGGGCGAGATTCCCAAAAAAGAAAAGCCGCCCATTGCGGCGGCTTTCCATAAGATGTCTATCAGCTTAGAGGGTTGATTCAATTTCGAATCCCCAAGCTTCCAAAAGGGGTTCAGGGATGTATTTTGAATTCTTGTTACGGCGCGCCCATTCCCGCAGACGGGTGGAGCGAATGTACTGGTCAGGCGTCAGTTTGTATTCCTTGACGGCCTGCTCGAACGACGTAACAACGGGGATAACCGGGCCAATCGGTTCTGGCTTGCCCCAGTTCGGATTACCGCGTCTTCTCGCCATATTGAGTATTGTCCTGCCTTTTTTAGGTAACTAAGAGTGCTTACAGAAAGTTCCTAAGTATTCGATTCCCGAACACTTCCCTTGGTTTCACATTGATGGAACGATAGTTCTAGTACTTCTTGCCCAGAAAGAAGCCAAGTGTCGTAAAAACCCTTTATTGTAAGGCATTTTTACACGCAATGCAACGCTTGTTTAGCGCTCAAAGAGCCTATGAGGACGCCGAATTTGAGTTAACCATATATCTATCAAGCACATACAAAATTTCACAGAAAAACCTATGACATACCAGCGGGAACAACCCGTCTCGCGGCCGGGAAGGCCAGAAACAAGCATTCGGGGACGAACGCAGGCCCGCTTTGTGTTTATCTCTTCAAAGGGATGACTAGCAGCTGCGAAGTGCAGGTCCCAACCAACGCTTGTTTTTCGTCGAACACATTGGCTTCGCAGAACAGAACGTTGCGTCCGGCCTTGATGCACTTGCCTTCGGCGCGGAATCGTCCTTCAACCACCGGCCGGAGAAACGACACTTGGAGATTAATGGTGGTGGCGTAGCTTGCTGGAAACACCGTGGAGATGCCCGCCACCGCGCAGGCCGAATCGGCCATGGACGCCACCACGCCGCCGTGCAGCAGCTTGTTCTGCAAAAGATCTGGTCGGACCACGGCCTCAAACACCGCTCGTCCTGGGGCGACTTCTTTCAGTTCAAGTCCCAGCGTCTGCCAATAAGGCACAGCGCTGGACATGAATTCGCGCAAACGGCTAAGGGAACTCTCATTTTCCATGACCATTCACTTTAGCATCGGGGGCGCAGAAGTGTAATCCGGGCGGGACAAGAAGTTTGCGCTGGGTTCGCGGGCCGTGTCCTGATCCGAGAATCAATCGAGCGGCCCCGGCACAGAGCTTCTGTGATGCCGGCAGCGGCGAGCGCGCAAGGTCGCGATGGACTTGCGTTTCTTTGATATGATACCGGGTTGCATAAAGCTCTCTGCTTGAGGAGGATACATGCACGCGCGCACGCGACTTATTGCGATAGTGCTTGGGCTCATGCTTGTGGCGTCAGCATCATTGGCCGACGACGCCGCCAAAAAAACCAATAGTTCCACGATGGACGAATCCGTAGCGTGGACCAATACCGCTGCTCCCGCAGCCGCTTTGCGCAGTAATCCAGCGTTGCTGTTTCCGGCAATGAAGGCTCCCGCTCCGCCGGCCGGTTCCGGCGAGAGTTATCCCGGGGCTGAAGTGTTTCTCGGGTATTCCTTCATGAAGTTCAACGTGAAGAACGCGTTGCGCGAAAACTTTGACAATCAGGGCGGTACCGCCTCCGTCGCCGGAAACATCAACCGGTGGCTGGGCCTGGTGGCCGACTTCGGCTACTACCGCGTGGGCAACCTGCCCTCCGGCGTAACCGGAAATATGTCAACGTTCCTGTTCGGTCCGCGATTCTCCAAGCGGGGCGACCGGTGGACGCCGTTTGTTCACGCCCTTTTTGGGACGGCGCGCGTCAGCTCCACCAACCCCACTCCCAGCGGCGGCAGCTTCTTCAACCATTCGTTCAAACAGAACGCGTTTGCCACGGCCCTGGGCGGCGGCATTGATCTAACCATCAACAAACATATTGCATGGCGCGTGGTCCAGGGCGAATACCTGTTTACCAAGTTCAACGACGGCTTTGACAACCAGCAGAGCAACATTCGTGCCGCCACTGGACTGGTTCTCCGCATCGGTGGAGGTCCGCCACCGCCGCCACCACCGCCGCCGAACCGTCCTCCAGTGATTACCATCTCGCCGAATCCCGCCAAAGTTTATGAAGGCTCCGGCGACAAATCCGTGGTACTGGCTACAGCCAGCGATCCTGACAACGATCCGTTGACCTATGTTTGGTCGACCACTGGCGGATCCATTGAGGGCAGCGGCTCTGAGGTTCGCTGGAATTCAGCGGGCCTGGCCGTGGGCGCCTACACCATCACCTCCACGGTCAACGATGGACGCGGCGGCACAGCCAGCGCTTCGACCGTTGTGAATGTGGAGCCGCGGCCGAATCGTCCGCCTACAGTGACCTGCGCTGCTTCGCCGCGCACGGTTGCTCCCGGACAGCGCGCCACCGTCACCGCTACGGGCAGCGATCCCGACAACGATCAACTCACCTACACCTTTGACGCCAGCCGAGGCAACGTCAGCGGTTCAGGCGCAACGGCCCAGTTTGACACCACGGGTCTGGCCCCTGGCCACTACATCGTGAACTGCCACGCCAATGATGGGCATGGCGGCACGGCCGACGCCAGAGCTGAAGTGGAAGTCCAGAAACCGCCGGAGCAGGTCCAACTGGAAGTCCGGCTGGCTCTGCACAGCATTTACTTCCCAACCGCCCAGCCGACGGTCAAGAACCCCAACGGCGGACTGCTGACCAGCCAGGAACGCACCCTGGTCCAGTTGGCCAGCGACTTCAAGAAGTATCTGGTTTACAAGCCAGATGCTCGCTTGTCGCTGCAAGGCCATGCTGATCCTCGCGGCGGGACTGAATACAACCAAGGTCTCTCAGAGCGCCGAGTGGCCCGCACCAAGGCATTCCTGGTAGAGCAGGGAGTGTCGGCGGACCGCATTGACACTCAGGGATTGGGAGAAGAAGAGCCTATGGGCGACGCTCAGGTGAAAGAGGCCGTGGAGCAAGAGACGGGCCTCACACCGGCGCAGAAGAAACAGCTGACCCGGAACGCCCATGTGTTGGCGTTGGCTGGCGCCCGTCGTGTGGACGTCACGCTGCCCAACACCGGTCAGACTTCAACGCGCAAATATCCGTTCAATGCGGAAGACGCGCTGAACCTGATCAATCCTAAAGGCCCTGCTGGCGGAACTGCGAAGAAGCCCGCAGCCAAACCCGGCACAACCAAACCGGCGCCGAAACCCGCCGCTAAACCACCAGCGACGAAAAAGAAGTAAGTCTTAACAGCAGTCAGACTGATTGATGCGGCAGGTCCTCCTACGGGCCTGCCGCAAGTCTTTTGCGGCAACTGGTGCAGGAATAAGGATCAGTTCGGGCGGCGCAGCAATTTGATGTTCTTGACCAGCGCGTCGCACACCGCCAGGCATTGCCTGCGGGTCTCGCGATTGGCGCGGCTGTGAGGCGTAGCTGCGAGCAGCGCGGCTGCGCCATGCGCGGCAAAGAACAGCGCGTAATAGACCCTCTGGTATTGCTTCGGCTTGCCGCCATACTGAGCGGCCAACCGGTCCAGCAGCCATGTCTTGATGGACCGGGGACGTCCCGGCCCAAGAATCTCCGTCCAAACCGGCCCGAAGAGCAACCGGTATTCCCAGGGATGGCGCTCGGCGAAGTCGAGATAGCGGCGGTAGACATGTTTAGTGCGCGTGGCGCTGGTGACTCGCAAAGTGATCTGCTTGTAGACCCTCTCGGCCACGGCAAAACGCAAGGCTTCTTTGTTGCGGAACCGCTTGTAAACCGTGGTGGTGGTGGTGGCCGCCTCGCGCGCGACCGCGCGCAGAGTCAAAGCCTTTTCCCCGTGGGAGCGCCATAGCCGCTGGGCCGCCCGCAGGATGCGGTCTTCCAGTTTCCGGTCAGCAGTACGAGGCATAAGAGTGCTGGTGAGTAGCTTGCACAATGTAACACTAACAATGTAGTATTAATAGTAATTAGTGACGGAGGTACGGCGACGTTTGCGCGCCGGACCTGGGCCATGTAAGCCGTCTCCGGCAGTACCGTTCCCCCTCTTCCGGGTTCCCGTCCTGCTGACAATTTGATTCCGAAGGCAACCGCATCGGAGTTCCCCCGTGGGCGCAGCCACGCGCGCGCGAATGTGTGTTGTGCTGTGCACAACCAACGAGAATCATTTTCTGCGAGGTCTGACGAGATGGTACGTGTGGAATTTTCGGCGGTCATCAAAGCTGACCGCGAATTGACCTGGAAACTGTTTACCAACATCTATCTGTGGCGCCGCGTCGCCGACGTGTATGGCGATATCGAGTGGCGTTCCGGCAGGCCCTGGGAAGTGGGCAGCCGCCTCAAAATTGAAATCCTCGAGCCGGTCAAGACCACAGTGGACCACGTGATCACCATCTGCACCCCTCCTGCAACCGTGGCTTGGATTGACCATGCCATGGGCAACACCATGGAACAGTGGGTGCAGTTTGAATCCATGCCAAACGGCGGAACGCAGGTCCACACCTGGGCTGAGCTGGCGGGGTCCACTTTGTTCGTTGACGGGCGTCCCGTGCGTCAGGTCCTCAAAGCGTTCATTGAACGCTGGTATGCCAAGTTTTGCGACGAATGCGACCTGGCGGCGCAGCAAGAGCTGCAGTTTACGTAAGCTCAGCCGAGGGATCCAAAAAAAATGCTCCCGGGGATTTGCCCGGGAGCGAAGCGCTTGCCTTGGTTTTCTCCTTACCTGGGTCGCTCCTACTTGTTTGCGGCCGTGCCTGCGGCTGCGTCCTTCGCGTTGACTGCAGCGGACTGCCTTTCCATATAGCTGATCAAGAGGTCGGTGGTCTCGGCATCGAAATGCAGATTGGGCATTCGTACGCCGCCGTACTTCTTGAGCAGAGCGGCAGCTAGCGGATCGCCCTGGTCCAGCAGCGTCTCCGGGGTTTGGACAATGAGCTTGAGCCATTTCGGGTCGCGGATTTTGGTCAGGCCGCGCAAATCCGGGCCGATGGATTCGCCCCCTCCAATGGTGTGGCAAGCCGCGCATTGGGTGAAGAACACATACTTGCCCTGGTCGTCGAATTTGATTGCGGGTGCCTCGGCATAGGTCTTGCCGGAAGTCATTCGGTTTTCTTGTTTGCTTTGCCAGCTGTTCATCCAGTCGCCAATCATGATGGCCAGAAAGCGCGGGTTATCCAGGGCGTTGTTGCGCAGCCACTGCCCAGTGGCCTCATTCCCCAGTAGCAGGTGAGGCGAGTGGCCGTCGCGGTCGCCCGGTTGCGGGTCTTGAAATCCAAGCTTCTTGTTGATTGCGTCAATGTCTTCCTTCTTGCCGGTCAGGAACAGCCAGCCGGGGCCGGCGTGATACTTCTCCGCATAGTCCTTCATTACTTCCGGAGTGTCCCGCTTAGGATCAATGCTGATGGAATAAAAAAAGATGTCTTGGCCCACGCGGTCGCCCAGCATTTTCTGCACCTGGGCCAGGCGTGCGGTCTCCAGCGGACAGATGTCAACGCAGTGCGTATAGAACTGTTCAATGACCACGATCTTGCCCTTGAGCAGATCGTCATAAAAATGATGGACGTTGCCGTTCTGGTCGGTCAGCTCAACGTTGGGAAAATAATTGGCTCCCCAGTGCGATTGAGCGGCTGCCGGGGCGGGTCCAACAGACATTAAGATCGCAGCCGCAAGAATCACGGCGGCCACGCCGGCAAGGCTTGCCCAATTTTTCGGTCGCATAATTACAGCTCCTTTCACGGTTCATTCGTACTTGAAAACGGACCCGGCGGGCCGTCCCGCCTGGCCCATCCACGCTTTGCGGGGCGTGAGTGGACCAGGACGCGGGGCGGCCAGCCGGACTGCTTAACGCCTCTAACGGCTCAGGCCGTCGGGAGGATTTCACTCGGTGGAATGAACGTGACGCCCTGCGGTGTCGGGACTGGAGTCGGGAGCGGCGACAGGAACGGAGCTCCCAGGCCCTTGGTCTCCCAGCGAACCAACATGGCGTTGTCCTCATGGACGGTGTTGTGGCAGTGCTCCATGAACATGCCGCCCCAATCGCGGAACTGCATGGTGATGGTCACGCTGCCGCTTGGACGCAGGCGATACACATCCTTGCGGCCCCTTTCCCACGCCGGCACGTTGTTGATGCTGCCGTTGCGGGCCAGGATCTGGCCTTCTTCAAAGTGGATGTGGATGGGATGGTCCCAACCGCCGCCACCGTTTTGCAGGGTCCAGACTTCGCGCGTGCCATATTGCGGCAACGCCGAGATCCGTCCGAAGCAGGCGTCGTACGTGGGCCCCTGTTGATCGGTCTTGACGCCCCAGGGGCCTGACTGGTTACCGGCGCCCGTGACGTAGCAAGTTGGGTCGTTCAACAAATTCGGGTTCTGGTTTGCTCCGCTGTTGAACTCAAACACCCGCGTGCGTGCCACGGGGACGTTTGTCAGGTCAGGGTTGGGGATCAGGACATTGGGCACCTGGCTGTTGTCCTTCTTGGCCGGCTTGCGCACGATGCGGAATTCCAGCATAGCGCCCACGCAGGGATCGTTGGATTGCCCGGAAAGGGCCTGGGCGACCGTGAGTTTGTTGCTGGGTTTCTTGCCGTCCTGGTGTTCCAGCACGTTGACCAGCCGCACTGTGCTCCCGACCTTGTAGCGCGAGAAGTCAATGACCCAGTCATAGCGCTCGGCGATGCCCTGCTCGTCAGACACGGTTTGCGTGACCGGGACCGGAAGCAGGTTGCCGTCGTTGGCGATTTGGATCATCGCTGAGTTGTCGGAAAGACCGTACGCAAAGAAGCGCGACACGCTGGCGTTGAGAATGCGGAAGCGGTACTTGCGCGCCTCCACTTCGAAATACGGCCTGTAGGCCAGGTTCACGGTCATTACGTCGCCCAGGAACCCGTCAAAGTCGAAGATATCGAAGTAGAGTTGACCGCTGGCGTCAAACGCCTTGTCGGACAGCAACAGGTTCACGTCATAGTCCAGGTTGGCAAAGTCATTGGTGGTGCCCGATGGCAGGCGCAGGTTCACGCCGTCATTGATCCCCTCATTGCCGCGATCCAGGCCGCTGTAGATGTTGAACATGGCAGCGTTGCCCTTGTACACGTTCTGGCTGGTGAAGCTGAACATGTGATCGTGGAACCAATGGGTGCTCATGGTCTCACGCCAGTCGCCCGGAATATTGGTGAGGCCGCCGCTGCCGTCGGGTGTGGAAGCCCGAGGATCGGTGGCGCCGGTGTTGAAGGTGGTGAAACCGCCCAGTTTGATTGGCCAGTGATAGTCATAGAACTGATTTGGAAAGAAGAAGGCGCCGGTGAAGCCGTCATTCTCGGCCCCGTGATGCCCGTTGTGTTCATGGGTACTGATGGTGTTGCGCCCGAAACCGTTGTTTTGCGTCACATCGGCGGGCAGGCCGTTGTGATGGCGGAACAGGATCGGTTCACTATATTTGCCGATGGCCAGCTTTGGCGGAACCGTTCCATTGAATGTCCACACCGAGTTCTCGGCCTGCACCGGAAAGTTCGGGTGAAACGTCAGCGGAATCGGCGTAGCCGGATTGATGCCGGAATTCAAGCTTGACGGGACACCCGGATTGTAGGTGGTGTTGGGTCCTTTGTTCCCCTGCTGCGTGGCTTCCATGGCGATCTGAGGCGGGAACTGGGCAAATGACTGGTGCGCCCAGGTGGCTCCAGGAGGGCGGCCTTCAATCGGACCGGTGCCGCCACCCAACGCCGGGTCAACGGCTTGTTGTGTCTGGTTGGACTCCGCCGTCGGCGTGGGAGTCAACGTCTGGCGCCCACCAAACGGCAGCCGCGGCAACAGATCGAAGCGTGGCATGGCCTGGGTGAAAGGCAGGGCCCCGAACAGCGGGCTGGGATTCGCGCCCGTGGGAATGCTCCCGTAGGCACTGCTGACGAACGGGTTCAGGCCGTGGATCGGCGCCAGCAGGCCACCGGTGGTGATCAGGCCCCACTTAATAAGGTCGCGCCGGCTAACCTGGCCGTGCGAGTATGCTTTAACGATTTCCGCGCGGTTCTTGCGCGCGTTCTCTGCCTCTCGAATGCGTGCCTGGGAGGCGTTTTCCGGAAGGAAAAACCCATCTTCTCTGTGCTTCATTTGAGTGCGCTCCTTGCGTGTCGACTGTGGTTGTATCGGCCGGCTTTTGATCTCTCGCAGCCTGGCTGGTGGTTGTGTATTAGCCCAGGGGGGACTGCCGAGTCGCATAGCTCGCAGCTCGGCAGCCCTTGGGGGTGATTCAGTGCCATCTTGCTATAAAACTGCATACGTGCCGTCCTGCCGTTCCTTCTTCAAGCCTCATGGAAGGTGTTTGATGAACGCGATCACATGCAGGCCATTCACCGTTTGCCCCACATTGGTCACCGTTCCTTTTTTCAGGTCAATCACCATCAGGGAAGTAGGGTTGGTGGTGAGGACCTGAAAGTTGAGGCCATAGTACTGATTGCCTTCGGGATTGAAATCGCCCAGGGCCGCTGCCGTTGGCGGAGACACGTCCCTGGCATCAAGAGGCGTTCCATCTACGGGATTGAGAAGGTAGGCCGTTTGCGTCACAACATTGTTCACAACCTTGGGGCTGTCAATGTTCCACAGGAGATCATGCTTGGCGAACGCGACACCGTTCTGGCCCGTGTTGATCCCGGTGTTGTTATGCTCAATGGCGATGCCGGTGGCTGTATTGATCGTGACAAAAGTATCGGTGACTCCCACCGGCGGCGGAAACTCGTCATACCACCCGACGGCGTTCCCATTGGAGTCAATGGCGATGGAGTGGACGGGAGAACCCAGGGTTCCCTCCGTGATATCCAGCCCGTAATTGACCACGCTGGCATTCACGGGCGTGCCCTGTCCCGTATTGGGGTCAATGGTAATCAGGCCGTGGAAGCTCACATCTCCAACGGCGGTTGTAGCGTACAGCTTGCCGGACGTGACGTCCCAGGACAACCCGTTGACCGTGTAGCCCACCGGGCCGATCGTCCTGACAAGTGCGCCGTTCGTGGGATCGATCTGCACCAGTGTGCTCGTCTGGGTACAAGGACCGCCCGGGTTGACGTTATTGCACGCCCCGGTGGTGCCCAGCAGAACTGGCGCGCCGGGCGGCGGGGTTTGGGCGGACGCCTGGGGGACGAATGCCATCAGGACCGCTGCGGTTAGTATTGCGGTGAGTGTTACTCTCCATAGTGTCTTCATTTTCTTAGGCTCCTTAAGCTTGCTAGACTCCCTGGGGGGATGTTGCAGGGCCTTTGGCTCCCGTGTTCGTGATGCGAAGCTGCACATGTGCTGTCCATTTCTGCATTGCCGTTATGGGTGGTCTTTCATGAACGCGAGTGTGTGCAGGTTATCTACGGTTTGCCCCAGCGTGGTCACTGTGCCTTTGCGCAGGTTGACCACCATGATGAACGTGACGGGCGAGGGAAAGGACGTGTCGAAGAAAAGCCCATAGTACTGGTTGCTGATGGGATTGAAGTCGCCCAGGGCGGCCGCCACCGGCGGAGTCAAGGCCCTGGCAAGGACCGGCTGCCCATTCGAGGGATCGAGGATGTAAGCGGTTTGAGTCAAAGCGCCGTTCACAAACTTGGGGCTGTCGATATTCCACAGGACATTTAGATCGCTGTACGAAAGCCCATTCTGCGACGTGTTGATCCCGGTGTTGTTGAACTCAGTCGCGATGCCGGTGTGTTTATCGATCCGTACGAATGTATCGGTCACTCCCGGCCCGAACTCGTCATACCAGCCGGCCATATTCCCCTCGGAATCAACCGTGATGGAGTGGACAGGAGAACCCGCAGATCCGGGATCGACCGACAGCCCGAAATTGACGACGCTTGCATCAACGGGCGTGCCTTGTCCCGTGTTGGGGTCAATGGTGATCAAGCCGTGGAAGCTGACGTCTCCGATGGCCGTTGTTGCGTACAGCGTGCCGGACTTGCAGTTCCCGGCCGTGCAGTCCCAGGCCAACCCGTTGACCGTATAGCCCACCGGGCCGATCTCCCTGATGAGCGCGCCGGTCTGCGGATCAAGCTGCACCAGTGTGCTCTTCTGGGTGCATGGACCACCTGGAACGCTGTTAAAGCACGCTCCGGTTGTACCCAGAAGAATGGGCTGGCCGGGCGGCTGATTTTGTGCGGACGTTTGGACACCCGTCGCTAGGATCGCCCCAGCTAGCAGTAGTGTTAGTGTCGCGAATCTGTAGAGGGTTTTCATTTTCGTAAACTCCTTAAAACCTGGGGTGTTGTTCTAAACCTGGGGGGTGTTGCTCTAAACCTGGGGGGTGTTG
>JAIQGE010000027.1 GCA_020072815.1 Terriglobia bacterium
CGGTCCCAAAGCTCCCCCGCGGTTGTAGCCTGAGGGGAAACGGGCGCCGTCCGCCACGCGAGGGGTTCGAAAGGCCTTCGGATCCCTCGCAGCGACATTGTCCATTACCATTTGCCGCTGAATAACAGATACAAGGGGTGGGGGGCTCCTTCGACTCGCTCCGCTCGCTCAGGATTTCGCCTGCGGGCTCAGACGCCCGCAAGTCGGCTCAACTTTAGACTTTGGGATGGAGGGGGAGGGGTGGGCCCGCTTCGCGGGCCTGATCGCCGAAATCGCACGACATCGCCGACATCGGAAAGGCAGGGCTTCCCGGCGGGTCGTCGCAGGGCGGGAAGGCAAGACGCACCGCAGAGGACGCAGAGGTCAGCAGAGGAAACAAGCAAGTTTTAGGTTAAGAGTCAGCAGAGGAAAGTGGAAGATGAGAAAAAACTGAGGAACGGCGGGATCGGCACTGAATCTAGGTTCATCGCCCACGAAATATTACAAAATCTTTCACATCGCCCGGCTGCGAATCGCGGTAGAATTCTCCATTGGAGCTTCGGCCCCGTGCCAAAATTTGAAAACAGTCTTGAACGCCTGGAAAAAATCGTAGACGAGCTGGAGAGGGGCAACGTGCCCCTGGAACAGGCGTTGAAACTTTTCGAAGAAGGAATGCAGCTCTCCACTTCCTGCCGCAAGGAACTTGAAGAAGCTGAAGGCAAGGTGGAGATTCTCCTCAAACAGAACGGAAAGCTGCAGCCTGAACCCTATGATCTATCCGCCGAACGGGTACAGGCGCCGGTAAGGAAGTAATCCCTCAGAGCCTGCAGGACCGCCTGCAGCATTCAGAGAACCAGCGGAAAACAGCCCGCCCAGCGTGTTCCGCATTCACCGGAAGAGGAAGTGCCTTATGAAACCTCTCAGCGTTGTTGTTGCCCTGGGCAACGGCAAGACCGCGGAGTCGCTTGCCAAGTCTCTTTACACTCACTTTCGGGTTGTGAACGTGGTCCGGAATGTCCCCGAGTTGCACAGCTCCATCCCCCAGCACCGCGCGGATGTAGCGGTGGTGGACCTGGAGCTTGCTGGAATCAGCGAAGTGCGGAAGTTGATGCAGAAGTTCCCTGGCATCACCGTTGTCTGTACGCACCGCGTAGCCGATGAAAGCATGTGGGCGGATGCCCTGGCTGCCGGCGCGGTGGACTGCTGCTCCAATTCTGACGTTCGGGCCATTGTGCTTGCCGCATCGCACACCCGGCCCATCTCTCATTACCATGCAGCCTAGTCATCACTGCTTCCAGTTCCGGTCTCCTTCCAAAACTAAAAGGAGCACCCACAAGGCGCTCCTTTTTTCAGTTCTTCTTGAGGACCGGCCGGCTATTTTGCCGCGCGCACAGCTTCAACCGACGATACCGTAAAGATCACGTCCTTGCACCGGTACGCGCCATCCGGCAATTGGACACAGTTCTTGGGATCGTAACTGATCTTACTGATCGAATTGGCGTGAAACACCATCGGCTTCTGTGCGGCGCAGCCGCTAAGAGCAATGGCGAACAATGAAGTGAGAAGCAGCAGGGCCCATTGGCTGGTCTTGGCCGCAAATGCTGGTTGTGGTCGAGTGGAAAACAAACGCATGATTCAATCTCCTGCCGGGGAAAGGTTCTTGCCCGTGTAGGAAGCAGGATGGTCCCAAGAGCGTTATCGTCCAACGGTACGTTCGTCACTGTACAACCGGAACGCGCACAAAGGCACGGCCAAGCCCTAGCGGAGTCTGTTCACGAATCGCATGAACCCCGCGTCAAATCACGGTTTCAAAGCATGTCTGCTGGTCGCCGCAGGCGGGCAACGTTACCATGGGACGCTAGACTTCGGAGCGATGACACAGCAGATTCGTCTGCGCCACGCCGCTGGCTCAGGCATCCGCAAACCGCAGGTCGGTTTTGCGCAAGCCGAAGCAATATGGCCACCCCGGACCGCGTGCCCGCGTTCCGGCGGTGTTTTATACTCAATATTCATGCTTAAAGAGATCCTGGAACAGGGCCAGCAGAGGATTGATCACACCCTGGACAAACTTCTTCCTGCGCCCACCGAGCAGCCGGAGACCATTCATCAGGCCATGCGCCACAGCGTTTTCGCCGGCGGCAAACGCCTGCGTCCCATCCTGTGCATGGAAGCCGCGCGCATGGTCGCCGGAAGACTCCCCGAAGGCGCGGACGAGTTGGGCAGCGCCCTGGAGATGCTGCACACCTACTCGCTGATTCATGACGACCTGCCGGCGCTGGATAACGACGATCTTCGCCGCGGCAAGCCTACCTGCCACGTGGTGTTTGGCGAAGCGCTGGCCATCCTGGCGGGCGACGCCCTGCAGACCCAGGCTTATGAAGTGCTGGCCCGTCTGCACTGCCCGGCCGAGGCGCGCGTCAAGATCATTGAAGAGATCGCGCGCGGCACGGGCACCGTGGATGGCATGATCGGCGGGCAGGTCAAAGACCTGGAAGCTGAGCGCCAGAAGCCCGATGCGGCCACTTTGGAGTACATTCATCGTTCTAAGACCGGCGCTCTCATCACCGCCAGCCTGGTCAGCGGCGGAATGTATGCCGGCGGATCATCCGCTGAGATCCAGCGCCTGCGCGACTTCGGACGCGCTATAGGTTTGGCCTTTCAGATCGTGGACGACGTGCTCGACGTGACCCAGTCTTCTGAACAACTGGGCAAGACCGCCGGCAAAGACACCGCGTCAGAAAAAGCCACTTACCCGGCTTTGTTCGGACTTGAAGAGTCTCTGCGCCAGGCGGACGCGCTGGTGGCGTCAGGATGCAGCGCGCTTGACTTCTTCGGTGAACGCGCCAGCGTACTCAAAGAGCTGGCGCACTTCTTGATCCAGCGTAAAAAATAACCTGGCGCAAGAGAAGCTGTGAATCGCGGCTACTGCTTCGGCATCATCACGTTGTCAATCACGTGGACTACGCCGTTGCTTGCCGGGACGTCAGACTTGTTGAACATGCCGATGTCATCGTCTTCGTCGCGCACCATCAGATGCATTCCCGAGTGGTCGGCGACATGCAGCTTGCCGCCATCGAGCGGCGTGATCAGCGCCTGGCCATCGCCTTCCTTGATCTTTTTTTTGAGTTCAGCCGTGTCCCACTTGCCCGCCACCACGTGATAGCTGAGCATCTTCTTCAATTGCTCGCGGTTCTCCGGCTTCATCAGGTTTTCCATTGTGCCTTTGGGCAATTCGGCAAAAGCCTGATCAATGGGAGCAAAAATCGTGAACGGACCCGGTCCGGAAAGGACCTGGTCCAAACCCACAGACTTCAACGCAGCGACGAACGTTGTGTGGTTCCCTCGGCTGATCAGAGTTTGCACCAGGTCCCCTGTGACGGGCTGGCCGGCAGGCGCCGGTTTGGTCTGCGCTGAAAGCAGCGTCGCCGCAAACATGAAAAGCCCGCACAAAAGAATTGGTTTCTGTCGCATAAGAGCTCCCGTCGGTTCGTGTGTTCGTAGTATCGCATCAAAATGCAACGACTTCAGTCCGCCGCTCGCGCTGCCTTTGTTCTTAAACCCTGCTGGCGGACAAAAGTGGCTGCGTCTTTTAGTCGCATAAGCCGCCATCAGCTCAGTAGTGGAACCTGTACCGCATCTGCACGGACACCATTCGTGGGTCGCCGAAGTGCGATCCGCCAAAGGTATTGCTCAGGTCCACAAAGTAGTGTTTGTTGGTCAAGTTGGTCCCGGTCAGCTTGACCGACCAGTTTTCGCCAATCGATTTGCCCAGTGCTAGATCAACAATGCCGTAACCGGGCAGGTGCGCCGGGCCGTCGCCGTTGAGGAAGCCTGATCCATGGGCCACGTTGCCGGAGATCCAGCTTCTATATGGAAGCGTGGCGCTGAAACCGGTACTCAGCGTGTTGCGCTGGTCGTGGTCCAAGAAGAAGAAGCCGGCGCTGGGCGGAGTGAAATCAGTGAGGCCGCCGGTGACGGCGCCTGATCCTTCCGCCGACTGGTGCGAGTACACCATGTGCACGTCCAGCTTCTTGAACAGATGCGGCGCGCGCACGGTAACTTCGGTTCCGGTCATGCGAGCGCCTTCAATGGTCAGCGGGAAGAACAGGTTGGAGCTTCCGATGGCATCATGGTCAAAGAAGTTATGCGCGCCGGTGCGGAAGTTGTCCACTTCCAGGGCCCACCCGCGTATGGGGATAGTGATGCCAATCTCGCGCTGTTCGTCGCGTTCACCGCGCAGCGGCAGGAAGGCCAGAGATTGGCCGGCCAGCAGTTGTTGCAGGCCGTTGCCGGCGGTGTCTAGGGGCGGCGCCTGATAGAAGCGTCCGTACGAACCGCGTAGTACCCATTTGAGGCGCGGAATCTGGATGGCCACACCCAGGCGCGGACTGCCTGCAGTTTCGGTAATCAGTCCGGCAAAACGCGTGAAACGAACGCCCGCGTTGAGAGTGAGCCAGGAAAAAGCTTTGAACTGGTCTTCGATGAACAGAGCTTCCAGGTCCCCGCTCGCTTTCTGCCGCGTCAGCGGAATATTGACGGGAACCAGGACGGCCGTGTCCGGATCAAGAGTGTTGCCCTGGAGACCTATCAAAGTGCTGTCATGCTGCCCAAAGCCGTAGACTCCGATTTTTGCGTTGTGGCGTCCGCGAACGATTCCCAGCGAAGCCTGGCCGCCCAGGTAGAAAGACGCCCGGTTGTCGGTGGTGACCAATCGGTCCGCGGCATCGCCAAGTCCTTCAAAAGCCGCGCGGTTGAAATGATATGAGGGCGATAGGGTGAACACAATACCCGGCCCCGCATTGTGTATCCAGGAGAAGCTGCCAAAAGTATCTTGCTCGCGTTCGCGATCGCGGATGCCAACGGCCTGGTCTCCGAGGTTGTTGGGCACTTGATAGCGGTCAGTGCGGGCCGATCCCACAAAGCGCAGTTGGTCATTCGGCGTCCGGTTGAAGATCAGCGAGGTAAACGCCCCGACGCCCGATCCCAGGTTGTGCAGGTTGCCGCTGGCCGGCGTGGCCAGACCATGGTCCGTCCGGTTGCCATTCACGCTGAAGTAGTAAGCGGCCTTGTCGTTGTGGTCGCCGAAGCTTAGCTGGTCATCCGTGGCGTCGAAGTTGCCGAAGCTGGTGACCAGCTCGCCCTGGCGGCTGCGTTCAAAACCAGTTCGCGTGGCCACATTGAAGACGCCATACGTGCGGTCGCCGAACTCGGCGGAGTAGCTGCCGCGCTGTTCTTCCACGTAGTCAATGTCTTTGGGGTTGAACTGCGGCCCCACGTTGGTGGCGATGTTGGTGTTGATCACGGGAATGCCGTCAATCGCCCAGGTGATTTGGTGTCCGCCGCGCACGTGAAGCTGGTCATGGACCATCGTGGCCCCAGGCGTAAAGTTCGTGACCATGGCCAGGCTGTTGCTGCTGTCCGCTCCGGGAGTTTGCGCGATTTCCGCACGGCTCACCAGGGCTTGCGGTGTGGACGACGCCGGATTCACCATCTCCGGCTCCGCGGAAACCTCCACTTTTTCCGTGTGTGCGGCCACCGCCAGCGCGAAATGCAACTCAAGCACGTTTTCGGACGAAATGGCGCCAGACTGCTGGTCTGCGGCGAATCCCGGCGAAGTCACGGTAATGTCATACTCGCCCACCGGAATGTTGAGGATAGTGGCCGCACCATCGTCATTCGTAACCGCTGTCTGCTTGAACGCCGAGGTGCGGCTCTGCACCAGCACCTGCGCTCCCTTCACCGGGCGGTGTTGTGGATCATGGACAATGGCTTTCACCGTCCCGAACACGGAAGCAAAAATCTGCGCCGGCGCCAGCAGCGCCAGTACAAAGATCATTGCAATTTGTCGCTTGAACATTGCTCGTCCCCTTGAAAACTACTCCGTCTTCCTGCAAGGCCTTGTTCGCAGCCACGCCCAAATTCCCCGTAACATTGAGTCTGCAGAACGCCACAGGAAACACTCCAGAGGCTTATTTCGGCAGCAAAACATGTTTGGGGAGGGCGCGAAACCGCACTCTGACAGAGATCAGAATTCTCCGACTACGTCCGGAATTCGACTTTCTCTGTCTTAGGCGAGGGACTGAGTTGAGGGCGGACCGCGGTCCGTGTGCGAAGAAAAACCGGCGCTGGTGAACATGACCAGCGCATAGGAAGACTCTTTGTCGGTCACTGCCAGAGGGACAGGGAGCGATATTGGTGCGGCTACTGTCCCGCTTTGTACCCTGCCCTGAACGCAGCAATTCATGGGGCAGTTTTCTGGATTGGCATTGGCAAGCACCACGCCGTGCGACGCGGGAGCGCCGCCGTGGCGATGCTCAGGCATCCCGTCACAATCGTGGGCGTCATGGTGCGTCATGCCCACGCGATGGCACGCCATGGGCTCGTTGCCACTGGACTGCGCGACCGCCCACACCGGCGACAAAGGCACCGTGAGGAGCGCAGCCACCATCGTTAGGGACAAGAACCGCCGCATCGTAGCCTGCATAATACCCTCAAAGGCGTCACAAGAGCAATGGGTGATTCCCCTCGGCCGCAACATTAAATTCTTTAATTTGATGGACTTACCGAACGATTTCAGCCGAAGATAGGGCCAGCCACTTCATTAAAGCACCCTCGGCGCCACCGGGCTTCTCCGTGTCTGGAAGGCGGCCACAACGACGTTATGGACAACTCGAAACCCAAGAAAAGGCCCCTGGCGGTAGACCACCAGGCCTTGAGCGCCAAGTTTGGCCAACCGGCTTTCTCTGCCAGGCCCTCCGGCGCACCCGTGTATCACGGGTTCCAGGTGCTGGCGGACGTCTCCGTGCAAGGCTTTACTTTGGGCAAGATCACCGACTTTGAAGCCGAGCCCTCCGACGACGGTGACGCGTTCGTCATTGCCCCGGACAACAGCCGCTGCGGCCTTACCTGGCATGTCTCCTCGGAACCTTACTTTAGCGTCATCGTGCCCCACGAAAACGAACGCTGGGGCGTGTGGGCGGTCAGTTTTCCATATCCGATGACCAGCCGGGAGAACGCGCGACGCAACCTGGAGCATATCTTCCCTCGCCTGCAGGAAGAGTGGGTGCGCTGGCGGACCCGGGGTTAAGGCGTCATCCACGGGCCGCGCCTCAGCTTGCTTCCTGATGCCGCAAGAACCCATCCTCATTTATCATTAATGTTCAACATTGGCCTGAGATGTTGCGCCTGCGACAAATCGCATTGAAACTTGCAGTGACCAGCCTAACGTTGGCCGTCTTCACTCCCGTTTTCTGTTCAGCCAGTGCTCTTCCTGACTTGAATTCGCCTTCTCAAGTGGCAGCCTCTCATACCTCCTGTCACGATCCAGCGCCGCCCGCTCCGCAGGCGCCGGTGCAACATCAGAAGTGCTGCAGCCCCCGGCGCGCTCCAGCTACAGTCTCAGCACGCTATGTTCCGGCCCAGTCTACGGACATTGGAGCTACTCTCAATCCGGTTCTTCCCGATCGCACAACGTGTCATGGCGTCGCCCTGCGATCCACAGTTGAGTGGCTTGCTCCTCCCGGCTATGTGCCTCTCCGCATCTGATCCGTTCCTTTCTTTGCTTCATTTCTCTGCGCGTGCATGTCAAACACCTGCGCGGCGGGGTTTTGATAATGCATCCAAACAGTTCTTGGCAAGGCCAGGGGTCAATGAAACCAGCAATCTTCTTATTCTTACTTATTCTTTCGTTCACGCTCGGGTCGCGCGCGCAATCCCAGGACGCGTCGCCACCGAAGCAACAGCCGCCTCCTGCTCACAGCCACCAGCACGAACCCGCCGACAAGAAGCCGGCGATGGAGTCCATGCCCGGCATGCAGCACGATGATTCGGCCGCGGCGTCGCCTACTTTCATTGATGAAATACTCCACCATGCCACGCCCGGCACCAGTGCTGAACCCAACTCCACGGACGAACCCATGCTCATGCGCGCCCGCGGCAAATGGCGGTTCATGTTCCATGGCGCAGCCTTCGTCAACTTTGAGCAACAGAGCGGCCCGCGCGGCTACGACAAAGTGTTCTCCACCAGTTGGCTCATGCCCATGGTGCAGCGCGAGCTTGGGCCCGGCCGCCTGACTCTGCGCACCATGGTCAGCCTGGACCCGGCGACGGTCACCGGGCGATGGTATCCCGAGCTGTTCCAGCAGGGCGAAACCGCGTTCGGCAAGCCGATCAATGACGGCCAGCACCCGCACGATTTTCTTATGGAAATTGCCGCGCTCTATGACTGGAAGCTGGGCAAGCACACGCTACTGTCTTTCTACGCTGCGCCGGTCGGTGATCCGGCCATGGGTCCGGCGGCGTTTGAGCATCGCGTACCGGCGTCAGAAAATCCTCTTGCGCCTCTCGGCCACCATCTGGAGGACTCGACCCACATTGCCGATGACGTGATCACTGCCGGCCTGACCTACAAGCAGGTTCGTCTTGAGGCCTCCGGCTTTCACGGCCGCGAACCCGACGAATTTCGTTGGAACCTTGACACCGGCGCAATCAATTCCTGGTCCACTCGGCTCACCGTGCAGCCACGCCTGAACTGGAGCGCGCAGTATTCTCTCGGCCACTTCACCAGCCCGGAGCAACTGCATCCTGAGGAGGACGTCCTGCGCATGACAGCTTCCGTGATCTACAACCGGCCGCTTTCCCGCGGAAACTGGGCGGCCATGTTGCTATGGGGACGCAACCATTCTTTGGCTGGCGGCGCAAACACCAATGGCTATCTCGCGGAATCCACGCTGCGCTTCGTCGAAAACAATCGTATTTGGACCCGGATAGAAAATGTTGACCGCACGACTGATCTGCTGCTGGGCAAGCAGCCGGAGCCTCCGGGATTCCAGGAACAATTCCTGGCCCGGGTGCAAGCCTATTCATTCGGATATGATCGCGACTTCAACTTGGTGAAGGGCTTGTCCACGGCAGTGGGCGGACAGGTCACCTTTTACGCGAAGCCAGATTTCTTGACGCCGCTTTACGGACAGCATCCCGCTGGGGCTATATTGTTTGTGCGAATTCGCCCCACCGGCGGCGGGCATCACCACTGAGCGGACAAATTCACCCAAAGGAGTGGGACTCATGAAGACTTCTCGGCGCAATTTTATCGGCAATACTTTCATCGGCGGCGCGTCCGCTCTCATCGCCACAACGGTTGGCCAGCCGCTGTGGGCAGCCCAGCAGAAGGCTGCCGAACCGGCCAAGCCGAAGGAAGAAGCAGACGAAGACGTCTCCGCGAATGAAGACCTGATGCGCGAACACGGCGTGCTCAATCGCATACTTCTGATTTACGACGAAGGCCTCCGCCGCATCCAGGCCAAAGAGAAATTTGATCTGGACATTATCGGCAAGTCTGCCGGGTTGATCACCCGCTTCATTGAGGACTATCACGAAAAAATCGAAGAAAACCACATCTTCCCGCGCTTTGAGCAAGCGGGAAAGATGGTCGAGCTCACCGTGAACCTGCGCGCGCAGCACGCTATGGGGCGCCGGGTGACCGAGCGCATTGCCGCTTCCGTGAAATCCAAAGACCTGCCGGCCATGAGCACGGCGCTGGCCGCCTTCGTGCGCATGTATCGCCCACATGAAGCGCGCGAGGACACTGTGCTCTTCCCCGCCCTGCACAAACTGGTCAGCCCGCATGAGTATGACGCCATGGGCGAGCAGTTTGAGGCGATCGAGCGCAAGACCTTTGGCGGCGATGGTTTTGACATGGCCGTGGACCAGGTCACGGACCTGGAAAAACAATTCGGCATCTACGATATTTCCCAGTTCACGCCGAAGTAGCGTCTCAGCGCCAGGCCGGGATGCCCCGCTTGGTCAGCAGGTATACCGCGAATGTCCCCAGCCAATGCGCGCCGACGTAGTGTTCGCCGGTTAGGGCAGCTAAACCGGCTTCCGCGTGCACACTGGAGGACGCCAGCAGGTCGGCAAAGCGCGGATCGTCCACTGACAAGGCGGAGGCCATGCCGTCCAGCATCCACGCGCGGCTCAGATTCAACCCGTCCAGGTGGGAGAATTTCGGGTCGGCGGGGTCGGGCGAGACAACCGGTTTCAGCGCGTCCGCCAGATGCGGCATGAACATTCCCAGCCACGCAGCAAACTCTGCTGCGTTCACCGCGCGGCGCATCAGGTCGGCTTCGCCCAGTCCGGGCGAAAGAAAATCTTCTCCGGAGGGCTCATAATCCAACGGGCAGTTTTTGTCGGCCAAAAAGAAATCGCGCGCGCGGCGAACCAGCAGTTCGGCAAAGTTTTTCTCGCGCTTGCTGTGCGCGTAGTCCAGCATCAGTCCCATGGAAAATGCGGTTTGGCTGTGCTCGCCGCTGCGCACCGGGTAAGGCAACTTAAGCAGCCAATCGAGCAACCGTAATCGAGCCGCTTCTTCCAGCGGGCGAAGGTGCTCAGCCAGGAGTGCCGCATTAGAAATCGTCTCCGGAGGACCGGCCTGACACTCGTGCAACTCTTGCGCTAACTGCAGCAGCCAAGCCAGCCCGTAAGGGCGCTCAAAACTCTGCCGCCCGGCGCCACCCATGTAAGCAACTTCCTGAGCGATGTTCTCCGGCGTAAGACTGCGCTGCAACGCTTGCCGGGCTGGCGGTGCGAAATCCTCTTCGGGAAAAAGTCTTACCAGGCGGACCAACGTCCAGTGGGTATGCACGGCGGAATGCCAGTCATAGCATCCGAAAAACGCAGGCGTGAGTTTGCGCGGAGGCACAGCGTCAGCATCGCCCTCGATCACATGGCTGATCTTGTTGGGATATTCGCGACCCACGCAAGCTAGCGCCATGCCGGCTACCCGCGCGGCCAGGGAAGAATCCAGAGTCTTGCCGGTCGTCATCTATGAAAGCCTGATTTGATGAAATCCGATACGCGAACCTGTTTATAGATATAACACAGGGGTGATTGCCGCAGAACTTCGCCGCCTCCGCGACGACCGGAAGGCGCCCAGCAACGAGAGGTCAGCTTTTTCTTTGGGAGTACGGCCGCTGCAACGTCGGAAAAACGCAGCAGCGGCCCTTGCGGGACTTGTGACGGGACGGCGATCTTAGGCCGCAGTTTTGATCAAGCGCTCAACCACTTCAGGCAGAAATTGCTCGGCTTGCTGAACGGAAAAATTGGCGGGGTAGCCGCAACGCTCTTGCGACGCAATGTCGCGGAGCACGCCTTCCACCGCGCCCAACAAAACGGACCGCATCATCTGGACATAATACGGCTGCGTGTGGGGTGAAACCTCGGCAATCAAAGAATCCGCCAGCGCCACCAGGTCCGTATAGCTGGGGGTGAGCATCATCATCTCACCGCCTGCCATGCGGCGGCCCTCAAGCAGGATAAGATCGCGCAGTTCACGGTCCTGGCCCAGGTGCTGGACCATGGCCCGCGCCATGTTTTTCAGTTTCTTCTGCGGTGACGCAACCTCTTGCAGACGAGTCAGGCGCACGATTAAACGACTCCACCCTTCTTCAAAGATGCATCGCAGCAATTCGTCTTTGCTGCCGAAGTGCTCGCTCAGCACAGATTCGCTGGCCTGCGCTTCACGACAGATGGCATGGAGAGTTGTGTTTTCGTATCCGACGACCGAGAACAAATGTTTAGCGGCCCCGAGCAAGCATGCTCGGGAATGGTCTTGCGGCAAATGATGCAATTTAGGCGTAGCCAAGGTCATCCTCCTTAGCTCGCGAAACAATTCTAGCGACCCCGCCGGTCCCGGAAAGTCCCGCAGGCAAATTATTGTGCGGATTGTAGCCTACAAACTTAAGATAATGCAACACGATTAAGCGATTTAATGCTGGATGACGCCGGTCACAGCCCGGCGGCACGAACGCCCGTGTAGTATGTTTGCTGTTGCGTCCCCGCGGCTTGAGTTCCTGGGATGGCTGTGCAAGAAACTGCACATACGATTTGCTGGTTCCTTGGCCCCTGGAGCTGCTCCGCCAGGAGATACGAATGGAAAGCACTCTACTCATCCACCGGCTCCATTTTGCTTTCACCGTCACATTTCATTATCTGTTTCCGCAGCTCACCATGGGACTGGCGCCGCTGATCGTGATCATGAAAACCATGGCCCTGCGCACGCAGAATGATCTCTACAACCAGGCAGCGCGCTTCTGGGCCAAGATCTTCGGCATCAATTTCATCATGGGCGTGGTCACCGGCATTCCCATGGAATTCCAGTTCGGCACCAACTGGTCGCATTTCTCACGCTTGACGGGTGGCGTGATTGGCCAGCCGCTGGTGATGGAAGGCGTATTTGCGTTCTTCCTGGAGTCAGCGTTTCTGGGATTGTTCCTCTACGGCGAAAAACGTCTCAGCCCCAAAGGCCATTGGTGGGCCGCGTTTCTGGTGTTCGCGGGATCATGGCTCTCCGGCTACTTCATCATCGTGACGGACGCCTGGATGCAGCATCCCGTCGCCTTCGAGCGCATGAGTGACGGCCAGTTTCAGGTCACCAGCTTCTGGGGCCTGCTGATGAATTCCTGGGCCGTGGTGCAATACGCACATAACATGACTGGCGCCGTGACTACGGGCGCATTTGTCATGGCCGCGGTGGGCGCTTACTACCTGCTGCAAGGAAAATTTACGGAATACGGCCGCGTGTTCCTGCGGATGGGCGTCATCGCCGGACTCATCGTGTGCGTCCTTCAGATCTTTCCCACCGGCGACCTGCATGGCAAGATGCTGGCCAAGTATCAGCCGGCCACCACGGCGGCCATGGAAGGCTTGTTCACGTCGGAGTCCGGCGCGCCCATGGTGATCCTGGGCCAGCCCGATGAAGAACACCAGCGAATCGACAATCCCCTGGTAGTGAACAAGACGCTTAGTTTCCTGATTTACGGCACCACCACCGCGGAAGTCAAAGGCCTGAATGAATTTCCCAAAGACCAGTGGCCCACGAACATTCCTCTGCTTTATTACAGCTATCACATCATGGCCGGGCTGGGGACGATCTTTGTCGCCGTCATGGTGGTTGCGGCTTTTCTGCTGTGGCGCAAAAAACTGTACGAATCGCGCTGGATTCTCTGGGTCCTGATGCTGTGCGCGCCGCTGCCCTACGTCGCCAACACCGCCGGATGGATGACCACGGAGATCGGCCGCCAGCCGTGGCTGGTTTATGGTTTGCTCCGCACCACTGAGGGCTATTCCAAACATGTCCACGCCGGCAACGGGTTGTTTACGTTGCTGGGATTCATGGGACTGTACACGGTGCTGGCCATCCTCTTTCTTTACCTGTTTCACCACGAAGTGGAGCACGGTCCTGAACCGGGCGATGCCGGCGTTCTCCGGACCGGCAACCAGCCGATGTGGCACTAAGGAGGCATTGCGATGCTCTTTGTTTGGTTCTGGCTTGTGGCCATCATGATCACCGGATACGTGGTGCTGGACGGGTTTGATCTGGGAGTAGGCGCATTGCACCTGGTGATCGCCAAGACCGATCAGGAACGTCGCACCGTGATCCGCACCGTGGGCCCGGTGTGGGACGGCAATGAAGTCTGGCTCCTGGCCGGCGGCGGCACGTTGTATTTTGCCTTCCCGCTGCTCTACGCTTCCGGCTTCAGCGGCTTCTATCTTCCCCTGATGATCGTGCTGTGGCTGCTGATCCTGCGCGGCATCGGCATTGAACTGCGCATGCACCTGAATTCGCCGGTGTGGCGCGGCCTGTTTGACGGCTGCTTCGCCTTCTCCAGCATGCTGCTCATGATTTTCTTTGGAGCGGCGCTCGGCAACGTGATCCGCGGCGTCCCGCTGCAAAAGGACCAATACTTCTTTCTGCCTTTGTGGACGAATTGGAGAGTCGGCCCGCAGCCCGGAGTGCTGGACTGGTACACGGTCATCGCCGGCGTGGTGGCGCTGGTCGCATTGACCCTCCACGGCGCGCACTACATTGCAATGAAGACCAGCGGCGACCTCAACCTTCGCGCACGCCGCGTGGCGTCGTCCTTGTGGCCGGTGTTGGCGATGTTGACGGTCGTAAGCTTGGTAGCCACGCTTTCCATCCGGCCTGAATTATTGGCCAACTACCGCACTTATCCAGTGCTTTATGCTGTACCTGTGGCGGTGGCTGCAAGCCTGGCCGCGATGTTCATCTATCGCCGCAAAGGAAGCGATACCGGCGCCTTCCTGGCTTCGTGCGCCTACCTGGTGTTCATGCTGGTAGGCGCCGCAGCCGCGGTCTATCCTAACTTGCTGGTCTCAACCACGGACCCGGCATTCAACATCACCGTGGAGAACGCCCACACCGGAGCGTATGCACTCCGGGTAGGGCTTGTCTTCTGGGGCATTGGAATGGCGATGGCTGCTGGGTACTTTGTGTTTATCTATCGCATGTTCAAAGGCAAGGTAGCAACACAGACGGAAGGCGGCGGCTACCTATAAACCAACAGGCTGGACGTGACGAAGCTAAAGCTTCGGGTAGTCCAGGATACGAATGGATTTAGTGTCGGTTCTAAACTAAACTTGATAAATCTAAAGCCGCAATACCCCAGGCGTTGTGGCGCAATAGAACCAGGTAAGGAGGCCGTCTCCTATGTCTCACCAGCGAGCTGTTTCGATCATGTTCGGTTCCCTCCTTGCGGTCCTGGCCATTCCCGCCCTGGCTGCGCCCGCGCCGCGAGCGTCTGATCCTTGCGCCCAGATACGTGCTGATTTTGAAAGCAAGATCAAAGAACTCAAGCTGCGCCAGCAGAGTGAATCGCAGGAGTGCCAACAGACCAACGGCGAGAGTTCTGAGGTCTGCAACAGTTTGAAGAGCCGCCAGAAAGAAGAGATGCGCCAGTTGCGCGAAGAACAAGCGGCCCAGTTGAGCGCCTGCCGGCGTCCTCGCATTCTGGGTTTTTCCGCGCTGGCGGACGTGAATCTTTTTAACTATTGCTATTACCCGAACTACTATTGCCCGCAGTATCCGGGCAACGAATACTATCCTCCTCCCGGCCACTACCGGCATCACCCTCCGGGAAAACATCCTGGACACCATCCTCCCCCTGGCGTTGGCGGCGGTGACGGACACCACAAACCACCCAAACAGCCTGACCGCACGGACCACGTGACCGCTCGTACGGGCGGCAACGGGTCTGGCGCTGCGGACGGGTCGCACGGCGGCAAGGGCGGATCTTCTACGACGGCCTCAACCAGCCACGGCTCTGGCGGCGGCTTGGTTTCCGCTGGACACGGCGGTAGCGGCGGGGCCTATTCTGGCGGTTCGCACTCCAGCAGCGGTGGCGGATCGTACTCCGGCGGTTCGCATTCCAGTGGCGGTGGCGGGTACTCCGGTGGCGGCGGCTCTTATTCCGGCTCCAGCGGCGGATCGTCGCATTCGTCTTCATCTTCATCCGGCGGCGGGAGCTATTCAGGATCATCTTCTTCCGGATCGTCGGCTGGTTCAGCTTCATCTGGGGCGTCTTCGTCGCACACCCAGCCCAAATAATTTTTCTCTGGCTGCGTCTCCTCTCGCATGAGACCCGGGCAGGCACGGCGCCTGCCCGGATTTTTGTTTTGCCTCAAAGGTCAAGCTGGCTGTCTGCACGATTGGTATACTGCCCCAATGCCGGAAGAAGAATACGTCCAGAGTGACATCCTCACCAGCAAACCTGCTGCGGCCGATGTGCGCGTGAACTACGGGCCGGGTGAATTCCAATTTGCCGATGTGCGTATTCCCTCCGGCAAAGGACCACACCCCGTGGTGTTCTTTATCCATGGCGGCTACTGGCGCGCCAAGTATGACCTGACTTACGCAGGCCACCTCTGTGGCGCGCTCAAGCAAGCCGGCGTCGCCAGTTGGAATGTTGAATACCGCCGCGTGGGCAATCCCGGCGGAGGCTGGCCTGAAAGCTTTGAAGACATTCGCAGCGCCTATCGCGCCTTGCTGGAATCCAAGCAGAAGAACACCCTGCCGCCCTTGGATGTCAAACGCGTTTGCGTGGCCGGACACTCTGCCGGCGGACAACTGGCGCTGTGCCTGGCGGCATTTGAAGCGACGGTGACCCGCGTGCTCTCCCTGGCCGGCGTGCTCGACCTGCACCGTGGCTACGACTTGCACCTGAGCAATGACGCCGTCGCCAACTTTCTGGGCGGATCGCCAGCCGAAGTCCCCGACCACTATCGCGAAGCTTCGCCTGCGGAAAAGGCCATCCCCCACGCAGTCCAGAAGCTGATCCACGGCACAGCCGACGAGGACGTGCCCTACGAGATCAGCCAGGGCTACGCGGAGCGCAAGAAGAAGCTGGGCGAGAAAGTGGAACTCATCACGCTGCCGAAGATCGGGCACTTTGAGATTGTTGATCCGGGCTCGGCGGTGTGGAGCAAAGTACAGGATGCAATTGTCGGGCTGACACGCGGGTAGCCCCAAAAGAAGAAACCGCGCGGCTGCTTCACCCGCGCGGCGATAAGACGTCTATCAGAAGTTCACTATTTCTTGGCGTAAATCTCTATCCCTTCGGCCTTAGGGAAAGAATACGAAAGCGGTTTGCCGGCGAACGACTTTCCAGGATTGTGGGTAAAGAAGCTGGCGGAATTCGGGACTTCCAGTTTCCAACCGGCGGAAAGCGTGAGCGGGCCAGGAAGAATAATGGCCACGTGGCCTCCGTTCTCGCCCGACATCACAGCGATCACTGCCTTGCCGCAATTGGCGGCGCTCTGTGCTTTCTTCAAGGCTTCCTGGTCGGTGGCCGCTCCCAGATGCTCCCAATCGCCCGCTGCTTTCGTGGCGATCTGGGCGGGCGTCATGTACTTGGAATCGGCGCCGAAATCCTTGACGCCATAAATCTGTTCCAGGGCCTGCGCCAGAGCGGCACGGCAACCGTTGTCCAGGGGAAGCTGGCACGCGGTGAACTTCTGCAACGCGGTTTCCATATATTTCTGCTGGTCAGCGCCGTAGTCGGTCTTTTTGCAATCCTGCGGAACGCACATGGCCGCGCTCAGTGCTAGGAAGACTACGCAACATAGCATCTTCTTCATGTCCTAGGACTCCTTTTTGTGATGTTCGCTTCAGTGAAGGTATATGGCGTCTTTGAAGTAAGCAACGAATGAACAGATTGTACCCATCATCCAGCCGAAACAAACTATTACCAGGGTACAGTGCCTTGGCGGCAAGCCTATGACGGTGGCGAAGGGCTTTCTGGCGACTGTTTGCGGCCCCGGCTAAACATCATCACGGCCTGCGCCACGGATGCCAGAAATATAAGCGCGATGATTCCCTGGGATGTGACGCAGTAAATGCACCATACGCCAAGTTTGTTTTTGTCGGCTTCAATGGACGTGAGGTAGAGCGAAAACACCAGGCCGATCAGCGAAGCGGCCAGCAGCATCCGCCAGGCCCTCTTGAATGCCAGGCCGCCCAGCAAGACGTAACCCGCAATCCCGATGATCGCCACGGGTGTCCCGGCGAACACCGCGTACGGGCTGTGGTTCACCGTGCCGCAATCCCACTTCTCGTTGATGCTGCAGGGCGAGGTGTCCGTGCGGTAGTGTTCGCGCAGCGCCAGGCTTGCGTCCACTACTCCGGCCAACGCCAGCACAGCAATCAGCCATCTCATAGCCTGCTCCTCTCTTCTATGGCGGCAGACGGGTGCGCCAGCACAGAATCGCGCGCTACTTTGCCAGCCCCAGCGCCCGCGCGTCAAATTCCAGTGATTCCCGCAGGTGCTGGGCCACGAACGCCCAGTCATGCTGCCCCGGATAAACGTGGGCAACATGCGCGACATGACGATCGCTCAACAGCTTGTCCATCTGCCGCACGCCGGCATCAAAGCCGAAGTCATCGCGATCGCCGCAATCAAAATAAATCTTCAGGCTCTTGAGGTCAGCCGTCCGCGCTGGAACGAAAGGCGAGTTGGCCTTCCAGAAAGCTTCGTCCAGCGGCGTGCCGAAGGCGGTCCCCAGAAAATTGTTCAAACCGGCGTTGGCCGAACCGCGCGGCAACCGTTCCAACAACGCCGGCATGTGCGCGCTCGCGGCGACGAACATCTGCGGATACTTGAAGGCGAAGCGCAGCGCGCCGTAGCCGCCCATCGACACACCGGCAATCGCGCGCCCGGACCGCGTGCCCAGCAAACGAAACTTTTTCTCCATTTGGGGAACAAAGTCGCGGATGAAGAAGTCCTCGTACTTGACCCTGCCGTCTTTGGAGTTGATGTAGAACGACGTATCGGCCTGCGGCGTGATGATCACAAACTGGCCCAAGCGCTTCTGCTCCCACAGGTCTTCAATCATCTGCCAGCCGCCACTGGAGACCAGGAAGCTCTGGTCGCCGCCCAGCCCGTGGAGAAAATACAGGACGGGAAACTTCCTGGCAGGCTGCGCGTCATAGTTCGGCGGAAGCATGGCGCAGTAGCCGACGGACGCCGCCATGTAGCGGCTCTTGACCGATCCGCACTGCATGCGCTCGGCGGCGAATCCTGAAAGCGTGCCGGCAAGAAGCAGCAACGCGCAGAGAGCTTTAGTCATGCCGCAGAGCCTGGACGGGATCCAGCCGTGCCGCGCGCGACGCCGGATAAAGCCCGGCAAACAAACTTACCACCGCGGAAAAACCAACCGCGGCCAGCACCAGCCAGAGCGGCACTACCCAGAAGTTCTCAGGCTTCATGTCCTGGCGCTGCAGGTAAAGATTGGTCACGACGTTGATCACCCGGCCAATCGTCCAACCTATGGCCACGCCGAGCGCTCCGCCCACAACGCCCATGGAGCCGGCTTCGACAAAGAAGATGCGCTTGACGTCGCCGTCACTGGCGCCCAGGGCCTTCATGATGCCGATCTCGCGCCGCCGCTCCAAAATGGCCATGACCAGCGTGTTTACAATCCCTAAGAATGCCACGGCCAGCGCCAGGCTGCCGAACACTCCCAGAAACAGGTCCAGGAAGGTGAAGAAGCGCGTGATGCCCTTGGATGCGTCCAGAATCGAAAAAGTATTGAAACCTTGTTTCTTGATTTCGTCTTCCACGTGGGCCACTTCTTTGCTCTTGGCCACGCGCACCACCAGCGCCGGATACGTTTTGCCCTGGCCGGGACGCATGATGCTGCTGATATCAATCGGCTGCATCATGTTGAGCGATTCTGCGTACGCGATGGGAAGGAAAGCTGACGTACGCCCGCTGCGCATGCCGCGATAAGGCTCCGCGTTCACAATCCCCACAATCTTCAGCGTCTGCACCTTGCGCACAATGTTGACGCCGGGAATGTCATCGCTCTGGGGAGAGCTGCCGCCCGGTGGAGGCGGCGGCGGAACGTCCTGTGCCTGGCGCTCGGGATAACGAAAGACGATTTCTTTGCCGAGAAGCTGCTGGGCCTGATCGTTGGTCAGTTTGCTGTCAGCGCCCGGGTCTTTATCGGGGAGCGCCAGCAGCGTACGCGCAAAATCGGCCATCAGGATGACTTCATGCGCGTCTGCCGCGGAGAAAAACTTGCCTTGCGCGTCGTCAAACGCTTCACTGCCGCGAGCGGACTCCGGCAGGCCGCCAACGACGGTAAAGTGCGACTCCTCCGGCGGCGTTCCGTTGAGGCGGAATTCCCCTACCGCGCTGAAGTTGGAATAGACCTCCACCACTTCGGGCATTTGCAGGAAGCTCTTGCGCGCCGCGTCATCCAGGGCCTTGGGCGGAGCTGCGGGTGTTGCGGTAGCGCCAGCGGCCGACCCGAACCGCGGACTGCGGAACTGCCGCGATGTGACCAAAACGGAATCAAAAAGCCCGGAGCGGCCCAATTGGCGCGTGGCCAGTTGCTGCAGGCCGATGCCCAGGGAAAGCATCGCCACCAGTGACGCCACGCCCACGCCAATGCCCAGCGTGGTGAGCGAATTGCGCAACACGGACTCGCGCAGGTTGCGTCCGGCAAGCTCGACTAGATCGTAGGCTCTCACCGCGCGAGGACTCCCTTCCGTTTGGCGTTTTCGGTCTCACCCACGAGTTTGCCGTCGCCCAGAAAAACCATCTTGTCAGCGTAGCGTTCGGCCAGAGAGCGTTCGTGCGTCACCATGATCACCGTCATCTCCAGCGTCTTGTTCAGTTCCGTGATCAGGTCCATGATTTCCGTGCCGGTTTTTGAATCCAGGTTGCCGGTGGGCTCGTCGGCCAGCAGAATTTTAGGGCGATTGACCAGCGCGCGGGCCAGCGCCGCCCGCTGCTGCTCGCCGCCGGACATCTCGCTGGGCCGATGCTTCATACGATCACTCAGGCCCACGCGTTCCAGCGCTTCGCGCACGCGGTCCTTGCGTTCGCGGCGGCGTACCTCGGCAAAGCGCATGGGCAGCTCCACGTTTTCATAGAGCGTCATGTTGGGGACCAGGTTGAAGGACTGGAAGACCATGCCCACGGTGTGGCGGCGATACTGCGCCAGTTCCGCGGGCGTGAGCGTGGCCAGGTTCTGGCCTTCGACGACAATGGCCCCGGAGTCCGCCCGGTCCAGCCCGGCAATCAGGTTCAGCAGCGTGGACTTGCCTGATCCGGAGGGGCCCAGCAGGGCCACAAACCCTCCGCGATTGGCGGCAATGCTGACGCCGTCCACCGCCGGAATCACGGACCGCCCCAGTTTGTAATGGCGCACCAATGAGACTGTCCTGACTGCTTCAGTACCGTTTGCTTCCAATGGGGTTCCTCAAATGCTTTTCTTTGATGTTACTACGCGGGACCGCTTTCCTGCGCGTACGGAACCCCAATTCATTCTGGATCACCAGACCAAAGGTTCTCAGGCGATGCTGTACGGATAGGCCCGCCCGGCATTGCGTTGAGGACTGGGCCTTGCGATTACGGCGACTGACTAGGAGCCCCCTCGGCAGCCGTAGCGCCGATGGGTCGCCGGAGATTCCTGCCTGTTCTTTTGACAGCGTCTTTATTCGGCTGTTAACATTAACAAGGTCCAGTGAGTTTCCCACCGCAAGCGTCCCCGTCGTCTAGCCCGGCCTAGGACATCGCCCTTTCACGGCGGTAACACGGGTTCAAATCCCGTCGGGGACGCCATGATTAGGCCCGATGTTAACACGTTGATTTAATAGATCCGCCTTGATTTCGGCTGCTTGTTCCAAAACCACAAGAGACTGTTGAAAAACTCGGCTGCACATCCGGGTTTTGTTGTTGGTGATGATCATCAAGTGTGCTAATGAGATGTTCAGGAGGAGCACACCAGATGATGGGTGAACAATCCCGGACCGAGTCACTGTTCTACTACTTCC
>JAIQGE010000028.1 GCA_020072815.1 Terriglobia bacterium
CAGCTTCCGATTCCTTCAGGATGGCGATGATCTGTTCTTCGTTGAACCGACTCTTTCTCACTTCTCCTCCTTGGCCCTGGCGGGCCATCTTAACGGAGAAGTCTCATTTTGACTGGGCTACTTCTTGGGGGGCACGTCATTGAAGGAGAACCAAGTTGTTAACAAGTCTCAATCCCCTCCTCATCGGGGAACACTTTCCAACCTTGGGATCTGAAACACTTGGTTGTGGTTGTGAAAGGTCTCAATCCCCTCCTCATCGGGGAACACTTTCCAACCCCGACGCACGTGGCGGACCACTAAACTTCTCGCTAACGTCTCAATCCCCTCCTCATCGGGGAACACTTTCCAACAAGCTTGTCGCCTAAGAGTTTCGACGGCACCCGTTTCGTCTCAATCCCCTCCTCATCGGGGAACACTTTCCAACTCCGAACTCTGAACAAGCGGGGTGGAACACCAAACCGTCTCAATCCCCTCCTCATCGGGGAACACTTTCCAACCAGATCTTCCCGTCTCGGAGTGGGGAGAAGCAACAGTGTCTCAATCCCCTCCTCATCGGGGAACACTTTCCAACAAGTAAGAAAATAAAAGTGTATGAGTTAAAGATCAAAGTCTCAATCCCCTCCTCATCGGGGAACACTTTCCAACCTGCTCATGGTACTCATGGGAATCTTTCTCCCAGTCGTCTCAATCCCCTCCTCATCGGGGAACACTTTCCAACTAAAAAGCGTGCTCATCCACGACATTCTGGAAAAGAGTCTCAATCCCCTCCTCATCGGGGAACACTTTCCAACACCCGCCAAAATCAGCGTCTTAGAATCAATGGCTTAGATGGCCATTTTGCCGCACCTCCCGAAAAGACGTTTTTCCTTCGCCTGAGCCGCACTTTACAATATTCAAAAAACAGGAATAACTTACGACTCATCAACCACATAGCGGCTTTCCCGCATCCCCACCATCCGGATGCCAGTTCTTCCAATCGCACCAGGCGATTGAAAACAAGAAACTTACTTCCCATCTGAAGTCGAATACCTCAGAAAATCGCGCCCAAACGGAGAAACCTTACCATGAAACCGTTCTTCAGATCACATAAAATTCGCGATCTTGCACGAGTTCGCCGGAACCAAAAACTCTTGTCTTGCCGGCACATGACTGGCACAGTTCGAAGATATGGACCCGGTCCCACTGTTCGTCAATGAGTTTGGACACCCGCTCCCTCATCCGCCCCGCGAGTTCGTCATCCAGGTTGGCCACGAACACGCTTTCCTGCACGCGGGAGCCGAAATCAAGCAGGGCCGAGGCCAGGCGGTTGCGGCGCCCATCATCGGCTATATCGTAACTGATGACGTATTGCATGGCGGCTCCTCCTTTTTGTCGTCAAACCGGTAAGGTTCAAAGGGATGGTTATCGCGCAGGGCGGCAGCCAGGCGCTCGACTTCGGTTTTCAGCAAATCGCGGAAGCGCGGCGGAGTGGCTCCATCCTGGACCGCCGGACGCTCCAGCATCCAGCGCTCATACTCAGCGAAATACTTCTTCATCGGACCGGGCGAGAGGAACACTCCCGGCCGGTCCCCAGCCGGACGAAAGTGTTCAGCGTTGATCATGCCCCGATTCACCAGCCCCAGCACAAACCGGTCAGCCACTGGATGCCGGAATGGCTCCATCAAGTCCAGCGCCAGCGAGGGCCGCCCATAGTCCACCTGATGCAGAAACCCCAGATACGGGTCGAGGCCCACGCCTTCTAATAAAGCCGTGAACTCGTGCATGACCAGCGTGTAGGTGAGCGACAGCAAGGCGTTCAACGGGTCAGTCGCCGGATGCTTCTTCCTCCCGGGCCACGGCATTTCCGAACGGTTGAACTCCATGAGCGCCGAAAAGTACTCGTGAGCGGCTGCGCCTTCCACGCCATCAAGCGCGGCAATGTTTTCTGCGGTGGCTGAGGCCGCCAGCGCATTTTCTAGCGACTTGATCCGGGCTTCGAAAACCGGAGAAACATCATTACGGCTGCGGTAGCGCGCCAGCACCGCCCGCCCATTGGCGATCTTGGCGGTCACAATTGACCGAGCTAGGGCGAGGGCAGCCGCCGAATCCTCATATTTGCGGAACTGCGCCACCCGCAACTGGATGTTGTGTCCACGCGCCGGGGCCAGCGAACCACGATACATCCCCTGGCGCGAAAACAGCCCCAACCCCACGCCCTTCTCCAGCAGTTCGCCCAGTGCCTGGGTGGTCACCTGGATGTTGCCGAACAACAGCACGGCCTCCAGCTTGTGGTAGGGCAGGTCGAGCAGGACTTCATCGTCTTTTTCCACCAGCAAACGGTCGCCTGCCTTGCGCAGGATTGCGCCCTGCTCTGTCAAATATAGATAGGCCACGGGTTCACTCCTGCTTTCATGCGGCGGCGCACCGGCGGTGCTGGCCGCAGCTTTTTCGAAGGCCATTTCCAGCGTGGTACGGGGCGGCGCCAATTCGTAGCGCGTCCGCAGGGCCAGCGGCATGGCCGGGGCCACAAACAGCAAATGCCCCTGCCGTCGCTCGTTCTTCCAGGGGACCCAGATAGTATTGCCCTGAAACAGCGCCCCCAGAAAACGGAAGCCGTGCTGGAAGTCGGTGATCTGCGTCTTTTCGAGATTCAGATCGAGGTGCGTTTGTTCGAGCAGATGGCCGCTTTGCAGCAGAGCCTGGGTGGCATCTTCGCGCGTCCGCGCCAGAATCAGAAAATCGTCGGCGTACCGGACCAGTTTGCGTCCGCTCTTTTCCAGTTCACGGTCAAAATCCTCAAGAAAGAAGTTCGCCAGCAGCGGCGAAATAGGCGAGCCCTGGGGAATGCCGCGATGCAGAGGACGCACTTGATGGCCGTCCCAGATCGCCCCGCTCACCCACAGTCGCAGCAGTCCCATGATGGTCTCGCCCGGATGCCGCTCACCCAGGCGATGGAGGAGTAGATCGTGATCCACGCGGTCAAAGAATGACTGAATGTCGGCGTCGGCCACAAACACGTATCCCAACTCTCGGCATTTGCGGATGCGGGCAATAGCTCGGTCCACCGATCTTCCGGGCCGGTAACCGTAACTGCACTCCAAGAACTCCTCTTCGAAAGACCGTGAAAGATGGCGGGCGACCGCCGTCTGCAGCACCCGATCACGCACCGCGGGCACCAGCAGAGTACGTGTTTCGCGGCTGCCTGCGCCTTTTTCGACCAGGATTTTCAGCAGGGGCAGCGGACGGTAAAGGCATGCATCCACCCGCTCACGCAACTCACCCAGCCGCCGATGAACATGCTCGGCGAAATGCCGGACGGTGACACCATCAACCCCGGCGCAGCCTTCGTTCTCCTGCACCCGCTCCCAGGCTGACCAGAGTTGATCGCCGCCGAAGGGGAGAGGCATAGGTGAACGGCGTCCCTTTCTGCCTGAAGACTGGCTGCTGAATCACTCGGGCGGTTTGTGCTGCTTGATTTCTGCCGCTTCTTGCAGCCTGCGAGTTTTCGGCGGATGAATCAACCGCGAATAAGCAAGGTAGGCCTTTTAATAGTGATTCGAACGTGCAGAACGTTGCAACAGTTTCCGCCACAAGAAACAACATCTTTTTGTTGCTTGGCGTCACTCAAGGTATGGTAGAGTACGAGTCCCCTATAGGCCCCCTACCCAAGCAGCAATGTGGAGTATCCATGGACAGCGGATTCCTTGCCATTGTAGATGCTGACCGCATACACGATTATGTATTTTCGCCGCACAAACTGAAGCTGATACGCGGCGCAAGCATCATTCAGCGGGAAGTGACAGAAAAAGAACTGCCGGAGTTGTTGAAGAACAGTTCACGAGGGCCGAATGAACTGATTTCGGCGGGCGGTGGAACAGTGACTGCCCTGTTTGCCGATGCCGCTGACGCGGAGGCCTATTGCAGGAGAGCCGCGGAACTGTTTCAGCAAAGGACCTCGATTGCCAGCGCGACATGGGTGGTTGGGCCATGGCGGGGCACTTTCGGAGCCACGGTCGAGTATACGCAGAGGCAACTGGAGCGTAAGAAGGCCGCACGCAGGGTGCGGACACACAGCAGCGGGACGCCTTACGCGGCGATCTGCCAGGACTGCGGCCTTTATCCGGCCGCTGAAAGCTACACGGATTCGGACGAAAGCATACGCGTTGCGTGTGCAGGGTGTCGTCAGCGGCGGGCCCACAGCGAAGCCGGGCTTTACCTCAAGCAGATTGCCGGCGGGCGGCTGAAGGCCAACTTCAGCTTTGAAGAACTCGCGGAACAGTCCAAGCCTGCCAACTACCTGGCCTTCCTCTACATTGATCTTGATCGCTTGGGCCGCTATCTACACCAGCACAGCGGCGGTTCATCTGCCCGTCATAAAGAATTGAGCCACAATCTCGACCTGACTGTGCGTAGCGCCGTGTTTGCGGCCTGCGAGGCCATCAGCACCCCGCCCAGCCAAGATGCCCCGTTTGAAATCCTGTTGATGGGCGGCGATGATGTGATCCTGATGCTCGCCGCGCACTGCGTGTTCCGCTTTCTTGGGGAATTTGACAGGAAGTTTTCTGTGCAGGCCAGCCAGTTGCAGTTGCCTGAGGGACTTCATTACTCGGCTGCCGTTGTGTGGGCCCACCAGCAGTTTCCGATTGCCCAGTTTCGCGCCTATGCGGAAGAGTTGCTGCGTTCCGCCAAGCTGCGGTCTGGGAACAGCGTGGATTATGCTGTCATCACCGAGGCCCTGATCCAGCCACCTTCAGAGTCGCTTGCGCGCCAGCCGGATTCGCAGCCCAAACGTTTTTCTCTGTTGCGCACGGCCAAGCCATACTCAATCCAGGAATTCGTCGAACTCCAGGCCACAATCAAAGACTGGCGCGTTGATCAAATGCCCGCAAATAAAGTCAAAGCCCTGTATCGAATCGCCTACGAACCATTCGAGCAGTCGGTTCTGGATTACTGCTTCCTGCTTTCGAGACTTAAGCCCTCCCATCGGACAAAGCTCGGGCAATTCTTTCCCGGCGGTCAAGGCATCTGGAGCCAGGGATCGGTTCGAACCACGCGCGCGGCTGATCTGGTTGAACTCTGGGACTTTGTGGAGGTCGAATGAAAGTCCGCGGTGTGGAGATCCGTTTTTCGGCTGCGTTTCATCATGGCAGCGGCTTCGGCATTGCCGGACTGCTGGACCGGGCGGTTCTGCGAGACAGCCGGGGCATGCCTTATCTTGCAGGTTCGGCCATCAAGGGCAAATTCCGCCACGCCATGCTTCGTCTGCTGCTGAGCGCGGGCGAACAGCCTTGCCACTACGGTGACGATCCCGGGAAATGCAGCCCGTGCGCTCTCTGCTCGATTTTTGGCTCGAGGCTGAAGCCCGGCGTGCTGTCGTTTTCTGACGCCTTCCCCAGCGAAAGCCTGCAAGCGCCGCTGACCGCTCTGCACAAGGCTTCAAGAGTTTTTCCCGGCGATAGTCACGTGCGTCCGGGAATTGGGCTGGATCGGGGACTGGGCACCACCCGGCGGCACCTGCTCTTCAGTACCGAGACCCTGCCTGCATCGCTGGTTTTTCGAGGGACGATCAGAGGCGATCTCGGCGACAACCTGGAAGAACTGCTGCTGGAATCGTCCCGGATATTGAATCACTTCGGATCAGGTAGTTCCCATGGTTTGGGCGCCTGCGAATATCGTTTTGTGGAGGAGCCGTGAGATTTGCGGTCAGCCTGCAAACGTTGTCACACCTGGCCATCTCTCTGAGCCGGGCCACAGGCAACCAACTGCGTACAGCGCGCCATGTCCCCGGAGCGGTCTGGCGCGGGGCTCTGGCTTCGGCGCTGATCCGGGAGGGTAAACTCGGCGATCACGCGCACGATAACCCCGGTTTTTCATTGCTTTTTCTGCAACAAAAGGTTCGATTTGGCGATCTGCGGCCGAGCGCTGCCCGGCCCTGGCCTCTCTCGGCTCGATGGTGCAAGCAGCACCACGAGCAGCACCGGTTGATTGACCTGCTGCTGGCCGATGAGCGGCAGAAGGAGCGTCCGCTTCAGTGCAGCGTGTCTTCCGGCGACCGGCCATGCGAAGCGAAGCTGGCGCAACCCGAAGGGTTCTATACGGGCGGCGGACGGAACCCGAAACCTGCCAGGGTAGTTGCGCGGCTCACGGCTCACTCGGCCATCGAAAACGGCAGCCTGCGAGCGCGGGCGGCACAGTTCTTTACCACTGAGATTCTGGAACCTTATCAACAATTCAATGGTTACTTGTGGGCCGAACCCGAAGCGGAAGAGCTAATTGCCCGCCTGTCTGCCAAAGACCCTCAGGAACTGACCCTGGGGCGCGGCGTCACCCGAGGTCAGGGCGTGGCGACCGTTTCAATTTCGGCGCCATCGCCCGGCTCCGCACCGTATGACGAGATCCGGGCATCGCTTCAATTGTTCAGCGAAAACAGCCCCTCCCCCGGGTACCTCCTTTTCACCTGCACGCTGCGGTCGCCCTGCATTGTCTATGACCGCTGGCTCTGCGCTCGCTCCTGGCTGACCGCGGAAGACATCGCCGAAGCCGCCGGCTGCGACTTGCCGGGCTATGAATTACGGTCGTGGTTCAGCAGGACGGTGTCCCATTCGGGCTGGCACTCCGCCGCGCAGATGCCCAAGCCGGATGCTACGGCCGTCGCGGCAGGTTCGGCCTTTCTGTTCCGAAAGCAGATCAACGAGGCTGACCGAGAGCGTGAGTGTGACGCATTGGCCCGGACCCTGAGCGCAGTGAGCGGAATCGGCGAGCGGTGGGCAGAGGGGATGGGCGAGGTTGCCTTCTGCGATGAGTTTCATCTCCACCAGAGGTGCGAATGACGAATCAAGACGCCATCAATCTGGTGCGCAACGCGACTCTCTGGCCCGCTGACGAAGTCGTGCGCTACGCTCGTGTCTGGCTGAAGGGCGCTGGGAGTGAGTTCCTGAACCTGCCGGCCAGCCAGACCCAAACGTTCTGGCAATGTGTCGCGGGCGCCGGAACGGTGGAACAATTCGACGATGCACTGCGCAAGTTTTCGGGCGGCGTCGAAAAACGCGGCAAGCGCAATACGCCATGGGCGCGGGCCACCGGCAAACCGCTGACCCAGAGCCTTGCCGAAGCCCTCGCCAACGTCGCGCAAGAGGTCACCAGGGACGATTCTGACCCGCACAACCAGGCCTACGAAAAGGCAAGGGAAATGCTCGGCAACGATTGTCCATCGCGCGATCTGGCGGTGCGCAAGGCGTTCCTCAAGACGCTGCTGCTTATGCACCGATGTCAAGATCACTATCCGTTTCACCAGGAGGAACTATGAGTCCCGCGCCGCTTGGTTTCCTGTCTTTGCAGAGCCGGTACGTCGTCGAGGGGACCCTCAAGAGCATGGCCGCCATGCACGTAGGCAGCGGGCTGGAAGGAGTCAACAGCGACGCCGCATGGATGCGGGATGCTGCCGGCATCTTCATTCCCGGTTCGTCATTACGGGGTGTGATGCGGTCTACGCTCGAACGCATCCTTCAGTCTGTGCGGCCTGAGCGTGGTTGCGTCCTCTTCCTGACCGATTCTGGTTCCCGTTGCGCGACTGCCTGTGAAGCGGAAAGGACCAAACTCGAAAAGCTGCCGGAGGCGGAGCGATTGAAGAAGATCTATGCAGGGGATCTGTGTGACATCTGCCTGCTGTTCGGATCGCCGTTGCTGGCCTCACGCCTGCGGGTGTCTGACAGCCGTCCGGGAAAAGCTGTCGAGCCGCAGCCGCGCCATGGAGTGGGAATCGACCGCGACACCGAAACCGCACGCGAGAAAATCAAATTCGATTTCGAAGCCCTCGAAGCCGGGCCCCGGTTTGGCTTTCGCATTGAACTGGAGAACGCCCGCCCGCAGGATTTTGCGCTGCTGGGAATTCTGCTGATTGAGATGCAGTCCACGGGCCTGTGGGTCGGAGGAAAGAAGTCACGAGGCCTAGGCCATTGTGTTCTTGAGCCGGAATACCGGGTCAGCCACTTCGATAACGACGGGCCATTCAAGCTGCCCGAGTATCTGAAAACCGGGCAGCTCAAGAAATTCGAAACAAAAGACTTTGCGGCACGTCTGGCCGCGGCGGTCTCACACTATCTGGAGGAGGCAAGCCATGTTCAGGCGGCTGGTCAATGAACTCACCATCAACATAACCATACAGAGCCAGGGCGAATCGGCCATCTTAGTTAAGGATGGGCGCTACACCGCCGAAGTGAAGAAAAAACTGGCTGACGCAGCAGCCCCGTTGAGGAACTACCTGCCCGATGCGCTGTTTATGGGCACCGATCCTCTGTCGTCGGTGGAGGCCGCCTTGCTCGAAGCCCGGCCGCGCGGAAACGAACCTGTGCAGCTTGAAAGCATGATCGGCGGCCTCAAGAAACTGCACTACTACATACCCGGGAGTTCGGTGCGCGGCGCGTGGCGATCACACCTGGAAAAGGTTCTGCGCAGCCTCGATGACGACCAGTCGAGAGTCTGCGATCCGCTGGTAGTCGAGAAAGACGCGAATCCGGAGTTCCCCGCACTGCGCTCGTGTTCCGAGGTGCTGGCCAACGAGGATGAAGAACGGCCCGAGTTTCCCTATCGTGACTCCTGCCCGGTCTGCCGCCTGTTCGGCAATACCGCGACGGGCGGCCGCCTTTGGTTTTCGGATTGTGTGCATCGAGCGGGTAACCCCGATCTGATTGACGGCATCAGCATCAGCCGGTTTACCGGCAGCGTGTCGAATAAATATAAGATCATGGCCCTGCGGAAAGCCCGATTCGAGTTTACCTTGCGTCTGCGCAACTTTGAATTGTGGCACGCTGGGTTGCTGGGCCACCTTTTCGACGACCTGGGAACGGGCCGGGTACCGCTTGGTTCCGGCCGAAGCAAGGGCATGGGCGCGGTCACGGCCACCGCTACGAAAATCGAACTGACGGAGTTTGGCACAAAGGCGCTGGCATCCGATGGCAAGCTGCGCGGCATGGGAGAACGCTGCACGTCCCAGGAAATCAGCAACTATGGCTTCCTTACCGGTGCGCTGCTGCCTGCCATCGGCGTTCAGAAAATGGAGTCGCCGCCGTGGCGGCATCTCTACTCTGTTACCGAGATTCCCAGCTTCTGGGCGGCGGTCAAGCCCTGCTTCAACGAGAAGACGTGGGGCCAGATGCGAACCCTGAACCAACGCCGCATGGCCGTGGAGCATGCATGAGCCCGCGCATTTCAAGCCTGATTTCCTCGGACGCGGTCCGCCAGCACGTCCCCTGGGCGGAGTTTGAATACGCCATCCTCGAGAGCCCTTCGGAAGTGAAATTTCTTGCCTTGAAAGGCCGAGAGCCGGAGGGCTGCGAGCCAGAGTCATTTTCAACCGGGACGCTTTTCGGTGATAAGGCCGAACTGCGGTGGCGGCGCCGCCGCACAGGACGCTTTCACCTGGTCATGGTCCATGACGCCGGACGTGCGCTTGAAGGGGACGAGGGGCTGGCCCTGCAGCCCGCCGAAAGCGCAAAAAATGCTGCCCTGCCCTCCACCGTATTGTTGTGGAAAGCCCAGGACGAACCTCGAATTCCGAAACCGATCGTCTACCCCGGCCTGCCCGATGGATCGCGCCCTGCAGTCCGATTGAAGTCTTATTGGCTGCAGGAAGACACCGCGCCTGAGACTGATCGTGTCCTGATTACCCGTTATGTGACACTGGCCGATGGCGAGGGGGAACCGTGATCCGCCACCCGTACCGCTTTGTGAGCTTTGCGCAAACACCGCCGGCCACGCGCCCGCTGACGCCGAACCATGGTACCGGCCATGAGCGCATCGATTCGAATCTGCATTCCGGAGTTTTGCATTGCGAACTCGAAACGTTGACTCTGCTTTCGCTCAAACAACACTTTGCCGACCTCAAACGCGGCGACCGGGCGTGGCTACCCGGCAGCTCCATCAAAGGAATGGTCCGCAACGTGGCGGAAATGATCGGGGCCGGCTGCACGCTCTATTTCAAATACAAGAAAACCAGAGAAAAAAATTTTACAGAACCCCGCACGCCCATAAGACCATGCTCGGCTGGCAATGCTTGTCTGGTCTGCCGGGTCTTTGGATATGCTCCGCCGGGCGAAGAGGGCGGCTGGCAAGGGAAAGCCCGCTTCCACGATTCTGAGTCGGTAATCGGCGTGCGCTGGGAAGAGAGTCCCGGGGGCGGCTCCGGCCGCTTGCAGTTCCACGATGCGCGGCACACGGCTTTTTACGGTACGACGCTGAATCCGGCAGGCTGGAAGATCTATCCCCATGGACGCAATGAAACTAGAGCCCAACAGGGCTTTATCTCGACGTGTGTGCCAAAATCCACCAAGTTCTCATTCCGCGTGGCGTACGAGAATCTGGACGAGGAAGAGTTTGCCGTTTTGCGGTTTGCCCTCTCGCTGCAACATCAGTGTGCCCAGCATCTTGAGGTTCGTCTTTGCCATAAGCTGGGCTACGGCAAAGGGCTGGGGCTGGGCTCTTGCCGCGTCAACATCACGAAGATTGAACCGGAGAATCCCCGGCGCTACTTGGGCGAGTCGAAGGTGCTTGCTTCTTCACCTTCCCCGGAATGCCTGCTGGCACCCTATCTCTTATCGCCGGGTTTTGACATGGTCAAAGAGTGCCTGAACTGGGAAACCGCCGCCGATCGGCTCGAATTTCCCAGCCAGGACTGGTTTGCCGACAACTCAGACAAATCTATCAAATACTTTGAAGACGAGAAGAACCAGCAAGCTGCGCCCGCCGCCGTGGCCACGCCTGCACACCGGATGGTAATTCCCCAGGGTGGCGCTTCACAGGCTACGCCAAAAGGGTTGCCACTAAACAAGCGCGTATTGGTTCGTGTGACCGAGAAAAAGGGGAACCGGGCAATCTGTGAGACCGTCGAAGAGTTCGAGGGCGCCAGGTATGTCGGTAGCTTTGAATCGGGCTATATGATCGCCAAAGGGGACACGTATTCTGTGAAAGTTGAAAGCGTTGACAATGCCAAGCACACCTTCAAGGCCCGCCAGCCCAAGGTGACTGAATGAGCAAGGTGCTTTTCGTTTCAGTTGGCACCAGCGCCTTGACAGCCCGCGAACTGCGCGCGCCCGACGAAAGACAGAGTGCGGCCCTTCGCGAGCGCGCAGCCAATTTCGCCGGACACGACCTAAAGACCAAAGGCGAGCTGGCCGGGTCACTCCTTAAGGAATTGATTGAAGCGCACTCCCTGCACCATCCCGGTCCTGATTATGTAAAGCACCCTTATCGTACTTCGGCGGAAATGACCAGTACCTGGCTTTTGTTTGGCGATGAGGCTGATCTGCCCGGCCGCTTCGATCACGCGGCCGGCGACAGGATCGTTCTCTTAGCTTCTGCTACTGAAGAAGGAAAACTCGCGGCCAGCATCAATGTCGCGCTCATGCGCCGGTTGTTTTTTCAATGTGACTGCGTCCCAGAAACCTGCAACGCGGTCAAGCTGGAGGTAGTCGAGGGCCTGGAGGCCCGCCAGAAGAAAGACGGGCCTATGAAGACCCTTGAAAATATTCAGTCGATCATGCGCCGACACAACAGCCAGCACCGGTATTTCAACATCACGGGTGGCTATAAGGGCGCTATTCCAGCCATCGCACACTTGTGCGCAACGGAGTTCAATCCGTGTCCGATGTTTTATCAGCATGAGAGCGCTAGAACCAGTCTCATAAATAGGTTGGGAGAGAATGCGAGTGCAGTTGGGGGTGAGAAGAGGCATGATGGGGTTCTCTGGAGTACTCTGCAGCTGACCGATGCATGGACGCTGGGAAGTGACCGACGAACAGTGGGCAA
>JAIQGE010000029.1 GCA_020072815.1 Terriglobia bacterium
TGGCGCTTGAAGACATCAGCGGAGGCAGCAAAGTTGCACAGAATCTAAACCTGAAGAACAGAACGACCCGAAAAAACCCACCACAACATCTGCTCAAAGCAAGTTCCACCCATTTCCGGTGACTTTTTCAACAGTCTCACAAAGTTTTGGGACGAGTCGCGAAACGCCAGCGCTCGGTCCATACTGCGGGAGCGATCGGCTCACCCCCACGCCTTTGTTCCGTTGTTTAATTTCCAACTCATGCTTTGCGGCGATGAACGGCTTGTCAAGGATCAGTATTTGGCATATTTACAACGTGCCATTTTGACTCTTTGGGGGAACCACACATCTGTCATCTTCGAGGCTGCTAACAGATCCTGGGAAGCTGCTCGCCGATCTGCATGGGCACCACGCGGTTGGCGCCGATGGCGGTATGAGCGACCACCATGGCTGGATGTTGTGCCGTGACGCGCCCGATCATGGCAGCATCGCGCGCTTTGGGATGGCGACGCATCGCAGCCAGCACGGCGTCGGCGGCATCGGCGGCGACAAACACCACGACCTTGCCTTCGTTGGCTACATAAAGAGGATCCATGCCCAGCAGGTCGCACGCCGCCTGGACTTCCGGGCGCACCGGGAGCAACGGCTCTTCAATTACCATCCCGGTACGCGATGATGCGGCAATTTCGTTCAGCGTGGAGGCCAGCCCGCCGCGCGTGGGATCGCGCATGGCGTGGACCGCGCTTCCGCCGCAGGCGAGAATATCGGCGACCAGGTCATTGAGCGCCGCGCAATCGCTCTGGATCACGGTTTCAAACTCCAGACCTTCCCGCACGCTCATGATGGCCATGCCGTGATCGCCAATCATGCCGCTGACCAGGATGGCATCGTTCGGCCGCACCAGTGATGGCGAAACCTGCGCGCTCTCCATCAGCGCGCCAATGCCGGCGGTGTTGATGTAGCAGCCGTCGCCGTGGCCCTTTTCCACCACTTTGGTGTCACCGGTCACAATCTGGATGCCGGCCATCGCCGCTGCGGCGGCCATGCGGGCGACAATCTGCGCCAGATCAGACAGGGGAAATCCTTCTTCCAGGATGAAGCCGGCGCTGAGAAACAGAGGCCGTGCTCCGCTGACGGCCAGATCGTTCACCGTGCCGTTGACCGCCAGATCGCCAATGCTGCCGCCGGGAAAAAACAGCGGCCGGACCACAAAGGAGTCCGTGGAAAACACCAGCCGGTTCGGCGCAAAGTCCACCACGGAAGCATCGCCCAGGCTGGCCAGCGCGTCATTGCGAAACGCGGGCAGGAACAAATGTTCCACCAGTTCGGCGGAGAGCTTACCGCCGCCGCCATGACCAATGACAATGTTGGGATAGTCGCGCAAGGGCAGCGGGCATGACCAATTGGAAAAATCCGGCGGCTCAGGCATTGGTCAGTTCCTCGGCGGAGATGAAGCGCCCGTAATTGTAGTAAGCCGCGCACGCGCCTTCGCTGGACACCATGGTGGCGCCCAGCGGATGCCGTGGCGTGCACTCTTTGCCAAAGGCCGCGCACTGCGTGGGCTTGATGGCGCCGCGCAACACGTCTCCGCTGCGGCACAGGGGCGATTCTTGGGTGTGAATGCCTGTCACCCGGAATTTATGTTCCGCATCGTAGTCAAGGTAGGCTTCGCGCAATCGCCACCCGCTGCGGGGGATCACGCCCATCCCGCGCCAGGCGCGGTCGGTTTCTTCAAAAACTTCCGCCAGCAATTTCTGCGCGGCCTGGTTTCCTTCGCGGGTGACCACGCGTTCGTAGGCGTTTTCTACTTGCGCCTGGCCGGCTTCCAGCTGGCGCACCGCGCGGCGGATGCCGTCAAGCAAGTCCAGCGGCTCAAAGCCCGTGACCACAATGGGCACATGATATTTTTCCGCCAGCTCAGGATATTGCCAGTAACCCATCACGCTGCAAACGTGGCCCGCGGCCAGGAAGGCCTGCACCTGGTTGGACGGCGACTGCATGATGGCGGCAATCGCGGGCGGCACCAGAACGTGCGAAACCAGCACGGAGAAGTTGCGGATTCCCTGTTGTTTGGCGAAGTGCGCCGCCATGGCGTTGGCCGGCGCGGTGGTCTCAAACCCGACGCCAAAGAAGACGACTTCTTTCCCCGGATTCTGGCGGGCGATCTGCACCGCGTCCAGCGGCGAGTACACGATGCGCACGTCGCCGCCCTCGCCCTTCACGCGAAACAGGTCGCGCGAGCTTCCCGGCACGCGCAGCATGTCGCCAAAGGAGCAAAAGATAACGTTGTGCAGCGATGCAATGGCCAGAGCGCGGTCAATCATCTCCAGCGGCGTCACGCACACCGGGCATCCCGGCCCGTGCACCATCTCCAGCTCTTTGGGCAGCAGCTGGTCAATTCCGTTGCGGATAATGGAGTGGGTTTGCCCGCCGCATACTTCCATGATCTTCCACGGGCGGGTCACCGTTTGCTGGATTTCCGCGGAAAGCTTGCGCGCCAGCTCGCCGTTGCGAAATTCGGTCAGGTACTTCATACCGGCCTCTCTTTACTTCTCCGGTGACGTCTTGCAGCTAGGGCATTCCGGCGCTTCCGCAGCGGCGGCGCGTTTCAGGATTTTTTCTTCACTGCCGAATTCGTCGTCCAGCACGCCCAGGTCGCGAAATGTCTGCAGCGTCTTCTGCGCTGACTCTTCGTCAATCCGGGAGATGGCAAAACCCACGTGGACAATCGTGTAGTCGCCCACCACCACTTCCGGGACGTAGGCCAGGCAGACGTTTTTCACGATCCCGCCGAAGTTGACCTTACCCATGCGGGTGCCGCCGTCTTCCCAAACCTGCTCAACTCTTCCCGGAACTGCCAGACACATAGTCGGCGGCCTCCCTGGCCGCAATTCTCCGGAGTTAGTCTCCGCCCGCGCGTGCAGCGCCTAAAGCCGCGCCGGCAACGGCTCTGCTTCGCTGGGCGTGCTGAGATGCAAGAAACTCAAACCACGTTTCCATGCCGGCGCCGGTTTTGGCGGAGGTCTCAAAGATTCTGATGTTGGGCCGGATCTCCTGGATGTTGTTCCAAGCGGCCGTTCGGTCGAATTCGCAGGCCTCGGCCAGGTCTATCTTGGTGATCACCGCGGTGTCCGCGGAGTTGAACATGGTGGGATACTTGAGCGGCTTGTCCTCGCCTTCCGTCACGGAGAGCAAAACGGCGCGAACGGCTTCGCCGAGATCGTAGCTGGAAGGACACACCAGATTGCCGACGTTTTCGATGAAGAGATAATCCAGCTCATCCAGATGCCAGCCTTCCAGGTGCTTGCCGATCATCTCGGCCTCTAGATGGCACAGGCCGTGGGTGTTGATCTGGCGGACGGGAGCGCCGCTGGCTGCCAGGCGGCGAGCATCGTTGTCAGTCTCCAGGTCGCCGACCAGGGCGGCCACGCGCACGCCGCGCTGCCGCAGCTCGCGCAGTGTGCGCTCCAGAAAACTGGTCTTGCCTGATCCCGGACTGGAAACCAGGTTCACCACCAGAACGCCGGCAGATTGGAATCGCGTACGCAGTTCGGCGGCAAGCTGGTCGTTCTTCTTGAGGACCCCTTTGCGCAGCTCGACGATTCGCGTGGTCACTGGTCTTCCTCTACTTCCTCTTGCTCCGCTTCCTCTTCTTCAACTTCCATGGATTCAATCTCCAGCTCGCGTCCGCGACGGATATCCATGCTGGGCGTGCCGCAACTCGGGCACCTGAAGCTTTGTACACCAGGAAGGTCGGATTCAATGTGACAGGCATCACAGTGAATCACAATGGGGATGTGAAGTACCTCCAGCCGCGAGCCTTCCAGCAGCGTGCCCTGGGTGGCGATGCCGTAACTGAATTGCAGCGCATCTTCCACCACGCCGCTCAAGGCCCCCACCTGCAGCTTCACGCTGTACACGCGGGAAATGGGCCGGCCGGCCAGGGTTTCCGTCACGGCGGTGACAATTCCGCAGACGATGGAGAGTTCATGCATTGGTGTTCACTCTCAACTATTTTGCGCTTACGTGCTTGAGTATAGTCCCGCCGGGCAGACGCGGCGCCGGCCTGGCGCTCGTATAATTGCGCTCAAGATGGCGGTCTACGAGCGCTGGCGGCTGAAGATTACCGGCATTGTGCAGGGAGTCGGTTTCCGTCCGTTCGTTTATTCGCTGGCCACGCGCCATGCCCTCACCGGATTCGTTCTCAATAACTCCAGCGGCGTCACCATTGAGATTGAAGGGCCGCAAGCCGAGCTGGAAGCCTTTGCGCACGAGCTCAAGATTAACCCGCCGCCTCTGGCCGTGATTGAGACTTTTGCGGTGGAGCCGGTGAGTCCCAGTGGATCGCAGCGTTTTGAGATTCACTTAAGTGAAGCGGTCTCCGGGGAGAGCACGCCGATCTCCCCCGACATCGCTACTTGCGACGCATGCTCGCGCGAACTCGCCGACCCCGCCGACCGTCGTTATCGCTATCCTTTTCTCAACTGCACGGACTGCGGGCCGCGCTTCACCATCATCCGCGACATTCCTTACGACCGCCCTTTCACCACTATGGCCGGCTTCAAGATGTGCCCGGCCTGCGACCGGGAATATCATGACCCGCTCAATCGCCGTTTCCACGCCCAGCCCAATGCGTGTCCGCAGTGCGGACCCAGCTTGAGCTTTCATCCCGGCGGGCGAACCGGCGAAGCGGCGCTCGTCCAGGCTAAACGCGCTTTGGCCGAAGGCCAGATCATTGCCGTAAAAGGAATCGGCGGCTTTCATCTGGCCTGCAATGCAACCAGTGATTCCGCGCTGGCCGAGCTGCGGCGCCGCAAAGGTCGAGTGGACAAACCGTTTGCCTTGATGGCGCGCGACCTGGAACTGGTGAAGCGCTACGCTCTGGTGAACGAAGAGGAAGCCCGCTTGCTGCTGTCACGCCAGCGGCCCGTGGTGCTGTTGCGTACTCTCGATCCGAACTTGCCCTCGCCTCTGGTTGCTCCGGGCAACAAGCATCTTGGTTTCTTTTTGCCTTATTCACCGCTGCACCAGTTGCTGCTTGACGACAAGCCGCTAGTGATGACTTCCGGCAACCGTTCCGATGAACCCATCGCCCGCGACAATGATGAAGCTCTGGAACGACTTGGCCCGTTGGCCGATGGCTTTCTCCTGCACAACCGTGACATCCACGTGGTGTGCGATGACTCCGTGGTCCGGGTGTTTGAAGGACATGAGTTGCCGATCCGGCGCTCGCGCGGATACGCGCCCATGCCTATCAATTTGAAAACGCCTGGCCCATCTCTGTTGGCTACTGGCGGCGAACTGAAAGCCACCTTGTGTCTCACCAGAGGCGATCACGCCTACGTGAGCCAGCATATTGGCGATATGGAAAACCTGGAAACGCTGGGCGCGTTTGAACGGGCCTTTGATCATCTGCGCGCGCTGTTTCGCGTTGCACCGGAGCGCATCGCGTGCGACATGCATCCTGGATATTTGTCCACGCGCTGGGCGCGGGAATTTTCCACCGCCAAGAAACTGCCGCTGGTCCAGGTCCAGCACCATCACGCGCATATTGCGTCGTTGATGGCGGAGCATAGTCTGGATGGCTCGGAGCCGGTGATCGGCGTCAGCTTTGACGGCACCGGCTACGGCACGGACGGCGCCATCTGGGGCGGCGAGCTGCTGTTGGCCGATTACCGATCGTTCCGCCGGCTGGGCCATCTCAAGTACATTCCTCTGCCCGGCGGCGATGCCTCCGTGAAACGGCCGTACCGCATGGCGCTGGCGCATCTCACCGCCGCAGGAATTCAATGGCCCCGGGATTTGCCGTGCGCGCTTGCGGTGCCGCCTGAGGAAAGAAAAATTCTTGATCGCCAACTCGCCACCGGCTTCAACTGCGTGGACACCAGCAGCATGGGCAGATTGTTTGACGCCGCAGCATCTATCCTGGGCATTCGCCACACCGTTACTTATGAAGCCCAGGGAGCCATGGAACTGGAAGCCATTGCCGATGCGGCATGCCGCGACAGCTACGAGTTTGCCGTCAGCGCCGGCGAAGAGATCATCTTTGATCCGGCGCCGGTGTGGCGGGAGATGATTGCCGATTGGCAACGCGGCATGACGCTTCCCATCATTTCCACCCGATTCCATCGCGGCGTAGCTGCGCTCATCGTTGCAGCGTGCAGAATTGCGCGCGAGCGGACGGGAATTGCGCAGGTCGCGCTTAGCGGCGGTGTATTCCAGAACGTCCTGTTGCTTGCATGGGCCAAGAGCGCGCTTCAAGAAGACGGCTTCCAGGTGCTGACGCACCGGCTGGTTCCCCCCAACGACGGCGGGCTGGCGCTGGGCCAGGCGGCCATCGGCCGTGAAGGCGCGTGATGAAGTTTGCGTTCTTGTTGCCTTGCGAGTCGCATCCCGGTTGGGCCTTTTTCAATCGCAGACCGCAGCCACACTGTGACCACCATCACAGATTCGTTCATCCTCCGCATGTATAGAAGTAAGAATGCCTGGGGCGGCGCCGTGCCTGTAACACTCAAATGCTGCCTCTTGCCGGAGGTGGCGCAATGCCCCCTGAAAAAGGCCTGCTGGCTAAAGCTCTAGCCGATCGCGGCATTCCTCGCCGTGAATTTCTCAAGTTTTGTAGCGCAGTGGTTGCAACCTTGGCCCTTCCTGATCACTATGCCTTCGCCGTGGCCGACGCATTGGACAAAGCCAAGCGTCCGGTGTTGGTCTGGCTGGAGTTCCAGGATTGCGCCGGCAACACGGAATCGTTGCTACGTTCCAGCCATCCGGACGTGGCGTCTGTGGTGCTGGAAACGCTTTCGTGGGAGTACCACGAGACCATCATGGCCGGTGCGGGCAAGCAGGCGGAAGCCGCCTTGCAGCGCGTGGTAAAGGAAGAAAAAGGCAAGTACCTGTGCATTGTGGAAGGCGCCATCCCCATGGCCGATGGCGGCATCTACTGCACCGTGGGCGGACGAACGGCTCTTGATATCGCCCGTGAAGTCTGCGGCAACGCCGCCGCCACCATTGCCGTGGGCGCCTGTGCATGGGATGGTGGGCTGGTCGCTGCCAGTCCCAATCCCACTGGCGCGGTCGGCGTGCAGGAAGCGGTTCCGGGCATCAAGATCGTGAATCTTGGCGGCTGCCCGCAAAATGCCGCCAACACCGCCGCTGTGCTGGTGCACTACCTCACGTTCGGCGAGCTGCCGGCTCTGGACCAATACAACCGTCCCCTGTTCGCTTACGGCGCCATCATCCATGACCAGTGCGAGCGCCGCGCCCACTACGACGCAGGCCGCTACGTGGAAGCCTGGGGCGATGAAGGTCATCGCAAAGGTTGGTGCCTGTACAAGATGGGCTGCAAAGGCCCGGAAGCCACCTACAACTGCCCCAACGTGCGCTGGAATGACCAGACCAGTTGGCCGGTAAAAGCCGGGCACGGCTGCATTGCTTGCGCATCGCATCGTTTCTGGGACACCAAGTCTCCGTTCTATGAACGGCTGCCCAACGTGCCGGGATTCGGCGTGGACGTGAGCGCCGGGAAGATCGGCGCCATTGCCGTGACGGGCGTAGCCGCGGCCACGGCGGCGCACGGTTTGATCAGCATTGCCCGCATGAGCCGCAACGATAGCGATGGCGGCGGCAAGCCGGCAACGCCCGCTAGCGGAAAGGAGTCATAAGATGGCGCGCATCGTCGTTGATCCGGTAACTCGCATTGAAGGCCACCTACGCATTGAGGCCCAACTGGAAGGCAACAAGATCGCCGACGCGTGGAGTTCCGGCACCATGTTCCGGGGCATCGAACTGATCCTGCGCGGGCGCGATCCCCGCGAAGCCTGGATCTGGGCGCAACGCATCTGCGGCGTGTGCACCACGGTCCACGCGCTCACCTCGGTGCGCGCCGTGGAGAACGCTCTGGGCATTGAAGTACCGGACAACGCGCGCATCTTGCGCAACCTGATCAGCGGTTCGCAGTTGGTCCAGGACCACGTGATCCACTTCTACCATCTGCACGCTCTGGACTGGGTGGACGTCACGCTCGCCCTCAAGGCCGACCCGGCCAAGACGTCGGCACTGGCGCAATCCATCTCGGACTGGCCCAAATCCAGCACTACTTATTTCAAAGGCGTGCAGGACCGCGTGAAGACGCTGGTGGCCAGCAAGCAACTGAGCCTCTTCTCCAGCGGATACTGGGGACATCCGGCGTATCAACTTCCGCCGGAAGCCAATCTGATGGCCGTGGCGCATTACATTGAGGCCCTCGACTTCCAGCGCGAGTTCATCCGCATTCACGCCGTCCTGGGCGGAAAGAACCCGCACCTGCAGACGTATCTTGTCGGCGGCATGGCCAGCGCGATCGACCCCAACGAGGCCCATGCGCCCATCAATCCTGAGCGCATCACCTTTCTGATGAAGCTGGTGCAAAGCGCGCAGGAGTTCGTGCAGAAGGTTTACATTCCAGACGTGCTCGCCGTCGCTCCGTTCTACAAGGAATGGTTTGGGCACGGTGAAGGGCTGGGCAACTTCCTGGCCTATGGCGAATATCCTTCCGGAAGCGTGAATGATCCCGCCACTTTCTACCTGCCGCGCGGCGTGATCTTGAATCGTGACTTGTCGAAAGTGCTTCCCATGGACCCGGCGAACGTCACTGAATACGTGACGCATTCGTGGTATGACTATCCGGCGGGCGACGACAAGGCGCTGCATCCTTCCCAGGGTGAAACACGCCCGCATTACTCCGGGCCCACGCCCCCGTTTGAACATCTGGATGTGGACAAGAAATATTCCTGGCTCAAGGCGCCGCGCTATCAGGACAAACCGATGGAGGTGGGGCCGCTCGCCCGCATGCTGGTGGCTTACGCTTCCGGGCACAACGACGTGCAGGCGGTCGTCAACGGCGTGCTGGCCAAGCTGGGCGCTCCGGCCACGGCGCTGTTCTCCACGCTGGGACGCATCGCCGCGCGTGCCATTGAAACCCAGATCATGGTGCACAAATTGAAGGGCTGGGTGGAAGACCTGGACCGCCACATGTCGCACGGCGAGCTCCGCATCCACGCCGGCGAGAAGTGGGACCCAGACACGTGGCCCAAGAACGCCCGCGGCTTCGGCTTCCACGAAGCGCCCCGCGGCGCCTTGGGGCACTGGGTGGAAATTGAAGACAAGAAAATCAAAAACTACCAGTGCGTGGTGCCCTCCACCTGGAACGCCGGCCCGCGTGACGCCCATGGCCAGCGCGGCGCGTATGAAGCCGCCCTGCTGAATACTCCGGTGGCCGATCCGGAGCGCCCGGTGGAAATTCTCCGCACCCTGCATTCCTTTGACCCTTGCCTGGCGTGCGCCGTGCATGTTGTGGATTTACAGGGGCGCATCATCGGCAAACGGGAAGTCGCGTAAGGAGGATTTATGGCAACAACAAGGGGCATCCCCATTGTGGCCGACCAGCCGCCGGAACAATGCCTTGCGCGCGTCTATGTGTGGCAGCTTCCGGTGCGCGTTTCACACTGGCTGATCTTCTTTGCCATCATCGCGCTCAGCTTCACCGGCTACTACATGCACAACCCGTTCGTGATCTCGCGTGCGCCCGGCACCTACATGATGGGGACCATGCGCTACATCCACATCATCTCCGGATACATCTTTCTGGCGGCTTTCATGATGCGGGTGTACTACTTCGTGGCCGGTAACTACTGGGCCAGTTGGCGGTTCTTCATCCCTACGGACCGCCAGCGTTTGAAGACCGCCCGGGAAATGTTCAAGTACTACTCGTTCGTGCGGCGCGAGCCCGTACGCCAGGTGGGACACAACGCTCTGGCCGGACTAACTTACAGCTTCATCTTTTTTCTGATGTCGCTGGAGATTCTCACCGGCCTGGTGCTCTATAGCCAGGTGCGCGGGCCCGGACTGGCACGCACCCTGTTCGGCTGGCTGCCCGGCATCATTGACATCCAGTACTTGAGGCTCTTTCACTTCCTGGGCATGTTCGCGTTCATCGCGTTTGCCATCCACCATGTGTACAGCGCCATTTTGGTGTCCATTGAGGAGCGCAACGGCCTGCTGGAAAGCATGTTCTCTGGCTTCAAATTCGTTCAGGGCTACGAACTTGAGGAGCAGGAGCAGCGCCGTCAGATTCTGCTTAAGACTTCCCTGCCCAGCCGAATCGCACGCTGGTGGACGAGCCGCAAGAAGAAGGGCGCATGATGCAGGACTCTACGCAACCCCCAGCGCAAACGACGACGCAGCAACGCCGCGTTGTCGTCCTCGGCCTGGGCAACTTGATCCACTGCGATGATGGCGCTGGCATCCATGCTATTCAGCGGTTGCTCGGCGACCCGCGCCTCCCCGCCGGCGTTGAAGTCATGGACGGCGGCACCCTGGGCCTGCAATTGCTCCCCGCTATTGAAGACGCCACGCACATCCTGGTGCTCGACGCGGTGAACACCGGCGCCGCCCCAGGCGCCATCGTCCGCTACGCCATGACCGAACTGGAGCCCCTGCCTGGAAGCCCGAGCGTCCACCAGATCGGCTTCGCTGACATGCTCGAAGGGCTGCGCTGGATGAACAAGTTCTCCAACAAGATGATTGTCCTGCTGGGGGTGCAACCGGAGCAGACCGGATGGGGAGAGAGCCTCAGCCCCACAGTAGAGGCAGCTCTGCCTGCGTTGATTCAGGCCACTCTAGAGGAATTGCAGAAATGGCGAGCGACCATTGAGACGCCGGCTTCAGCACTACACATTGCTTAGGGAACCCGCTCGCCGTCGAACACCTGCCATCTTCGGCGCCGATGGAGGCTTGCGTTAGAAGCATCTGCATTTCGTGTTGCTTCTCTGCGGGGATGGTCGGCAGCTTGTGCCCAATCACCTCGGCGCGGGTGTAACCGTAGAGTTTCCTCAGCCGAGGCATTCCACTCTTCAACCACCAGGTCAGAGTTAAAGAGCGCGATGGCAGCAGGAGAACAGTTGAGAATCCCGAGATAGCGTGCACGTGACCGCCGCAGCTGTTGCTCGCTTTTGCGGCGTCCCCGCAACACGAACCAGCCGGCCCAGAAGGCTAACAGGAAAGAGGAAACACCCCTCGACTGATGTACAGGTAGTGAAGAGTAAGGTAATCGGCGTCGCGGAAGAAACGAGATTCAAGCAGTTCCCAGACGGCGAACACAAATCCGACAACGCTGATGCTCGAAAGCGCCAGCGTGACCCAAAACCACCGCCGTTCGGGAGAATTATCGGGCATCAATCCCCCGGGTTGCGGTTATCTTGTTTGCCACCCCTAGGCTGGAAAAGTATCCCGTTCCTCACTTCTTGGATGTGATCGCCGGCACATCAGGGCCAGCCAGTGCGTCGCGTTCCGTCTTCGAGGGCACAATTGAAATCGGGACCGCCCATGCGTGGGGCTTGCTAGCGACTGAACGAGGTTTGGAGTTCAAAAAACATCTGAGACTGTTGAAAAAGTCACCGGAAATGGGTGGAACTTGCTTTGAGCAGATGTTGTGGTGGGTTTTTTCGGGTCGTTCTGTTCTTCAGGTTTAGATTCTGTGCAACTTTGCTGCCTCCGCTGATGTCTTCAAGCGCCA
>JAIQGE010000030.1 GCA_020072815.1 Terriglobia bacterium
AACCGCCCTTTCCGCCAATAAGATTATGACTCAGAAGTTGGCGGTCATACAGCAGGTCATGGTTCCTGGAGACGCTGGTCACTGTTGGAAGTACCTCAGTGACCCGCGTCTCATTTCCGAGTGGTTCGCCGACACTGATTGCATCGACTCTGCAAATTCGTAAGAAGAAGCCTTGAACCATTCTTGACAACAAAAGTTGTCAATAGTACGATCTCCTGCGCGCTGGAGGCGCACCGGTTGGTGCGTCTTTCAGCGACGAACTCACCAAGGCCCTCACGAAACTGGTTTCGAAGTACCACGATGAATCCGCCCCCGGCGGCAGCGCGCATAGCCTGGTAGTCGTGGCGCACCCTCTGCCGCAGAAATCCGATCCCAAGGAGCCATCATGAGCGTGAAGAAAGAAGCCTCCGGACGCCGTTCAGTCCAGGTCGAAGTCGAGGTCCCCGGTACGCCGGAGGAAGTTTGGCAGGCCATCGCCACCGGGCCGGGTATTTCGTCCTGGTTCGTGCCGGCTGAGTTCGAGGAGCGCGACGGGAAGCCCGTTGCGGTGAAGTTGAACTTCGGCCCAGGCATGGAGTCCCGTTCCCCCGTGACGGTCTGGGATCCGCCACGGATGTTTGCCGCCGAGGCCGATGGCTGGGCACCTGGCTCGCCGCCCATCGCGGACGAGTGGAGCGTCGAAGCGCGCGGGGGAGGCATCTGCGTCGTCCGCGTGATGCATAGCCTCGTCGCCAGCACGGACGACTGGGACAAACAACTGGAAGGCACCGAATCCGGCTGGCCTGGCTTCTTCCGCATCCTGCGGATCTATCTCACGCACTTCCGCGGCCAACGCTCCGCGATGATGCAGTGGATGGCCCCCGCCGCGGGAACCGAAGCGGAGGCCTGGGAAACGCTGACCGCGGCATTGGGGCTGAAAGGCGTGAGCGCCGGGCAGCGTTGGACCGCCCCGGCGGGCGTCCCGGCGCTCAGCGGCGTGGTGGAGCACGTCAGCCAGAAACCGTGCAACGCCCTGCTGCGGCTCGACAAGCCGGGGCCGGGCGTCGCCGCCCTTGGCGCCGTCAACTTCGGCGGCGCGATGGTCACGCTAAGCTTCTACCTCTATGGCGATCAGGCGGCCGGGACCGTCGCCCGCGAGACACCGCTCTGGCAAGCGTGGATTCAAGAACGTTTCCCGAGCAAGAGTGAATGATCGCGTGGTCATGGGAGTGCACTCCCAACGTTGCGCTCGCTGTCTGGTCCCCTCCCCTGTACTCGGGGAGGGTCGGGGTGAGTGCATGATCTCTGTGACGAACTCCGGTTGCGGTGCCAAGTGGACATCACCGTCGGCGCCACCAGGGCGTAGACGAATGTCGAAAGCCCGGGCCCATATAGACATATAGATAAGATACACAACCGTCAAAGCCTGAACGTAGATTAAGTCCAATGCTAAGTAGAAAAGTACGCACGGGAGGAGTTCTTCCAGCGGGCTTAGGAACACCCATCTGCCCGCGGACAAGCTAAAGGCAAACCACTGGCCTGCATCTTTTGAGATAGCCGCTTGGTAAATGAAAACCAAGTAGAGACACATTCTCAGTCAACTTCGTGTGGCTGGGGAGAGACGGCTTTCCAGCTTGGTTTCCGCAATACGACTTCCGACCCAACCTATTCGGTATGTAACGCCGTCACCGGGTTCAGTCGCGTGGCGCGGTGCGCAGGAAGAGATCCGGCCGCAAGCGACACGATCACGATCGTCAGTGCTGCGGCGACCAGGATGAGGGGATTGGTGGCCTTGATGCCGAACAAGAGCGACTGGATCAGACGGCCGGCGAAAAAGGTCACCCCAAGTCCAATCGCCAGACCGACCAGCGTCAGGTAAATTTGCTCGCGCAGAATCAGCCAGGCGATGGTCTGTCGCTGCGCCCCGAGAGCGACACGGACGCCGATTTCCCGCGTGCGTCGTGTCACCACGTAGGCCATAACTCCGTACAATCCCACCGACATCAGCAGCGCAGCCAGCAGGCCGAAGCACAAGGAGATGAAGGCCAACATGCGGTCTGCGAACAGGATCTGGCTGATCGCTTCCGCCAGCGGTCTAACGTCATAGATAGGCAAATTCGCATCCAGAGACGTGATCGAGCGCCGCAACTCCGGAGCGAGCGCTTCCGGGTTGTGAGCCGCGCGAACATAGAACGTGGATTGAAAGAGGGTTGGATCCTCCCGATAGGGGAAGTAAGCGAGGGGCATCATTTCGCCGCGCACTTCCGCGTGCTGGCTGTTCCTGACCACTCCCACGATCTCGATATTGCCCGGCATCCCCATAATGCTGAGAGAAAAATGCCGGCCCAAGGCGTTGCCATTGAAGAACTGCTGGGCCAACTTCTCGTTCACGATGGCGACCGGGGGGCCGGTGGCTGTGTCCGCGTCCGTGAAGTCGCGCCCGCTGATCAGGCTAATACCCAGAGTTTTGAAGTAGTTTGAACCAACCCAGTTTTCAGAAACGGTGTTATTTTCGTTTCCCTGCGGGGTATAGCCTTCTGGAGTGATCTTGCTTCTATTGTCCTCCCCACTGAATAGAGTAACTTCGCCCAGGGAGACGGAAGTGACTCCGGGCAGGGAGCCTGCGGCGGTCTTCACCCGCTCGAAGAAGGACGCAGTTTGAGCCGGCGAATATCCACTAAGGCCAGGGGCGATTGTAAACTGAAACACGGAGTTGACATCCAAACCCAAGTCAACATGCCGCAGGTTGGACAGGCTTTGAATGAACGAAGCTGCCACAGCCAATAGGATCGTGGTCGCAGCCACCTCGAAAGCCAGCAGCCCTTTTCGGAAACTGACGTTGGGCGATGCGCCGGCGAGGGCCCGATTCTTCAAGGAGGCTTGCGGGTTTTTGCCAATGACGCGTAATGCCGGAATGAATCCGATGAGAATCGCGGCCAAAAAGGAGAGCCCGCAACTGAACCCCAGCACCGGTCCGCTCAGATACGTTTGCAGGTCGGTCGCGCCAAGATACTCGATCAAGGAGGTTCCCAGCACCCAAAGGGTGAGCTGGGCCAACAGCAAGCCGGCAATCCCGCCGGCAAATGCCAACAGTAAGGTTTCCGTGAAGAGCTGCTGGATGAGACGTCCGCGGCGGGCGCCCAGCGACTGACGCACGGAGATCTCGTGTTGCCGTCCTTCGCCCCGCGCAATCAGCAGGCCGGCAAGATTGGCGCAGGCCAGCAACAAAATGGCGCTGGCAATCAACGTCAACAACTGCAAAGGCTGCCTTGTAGTTTTCTGAAGGACGGAGCGGCCGTGGACGCCGGGAATGAAGACCAGCTCTTTCTTCATGAACCGCTGCCGGGTGTTGGGTGACATCTTGAGCTGCGCAGCTTGCGCTTCGATGATCGGGTGATAAACGGTCTGAGCGCCGTTTTGCGCCGTGTCGGCAGACATCCCGGGCTTGAGCCGTCCCATCACCGCGAGAAAGCACGTGCTGGGATCGTTCAAAGCAGGAAAGCGCATGAAAGACGCCTGCATGGTGAGATTGACAAAGACGTCCGTTGACTGTCCGACCTGCACCCCGGTAAAGCCCCGCCGGCTGACGCCGATGATGGTAACCGGCGCGCCGTTCACCTTGATCTGCTTGTTGAGCACATCGGGGTTCTTGCCGAAGCGACGGGTCCAGTAACTATAGCTCAGCACGGCCCATGGATTCGACCCGGCTGCACCCTCGTCCTGAGGCAGCAGCGTGCGGCCTAACGCCGGCGGCACTCCCAGTGACGTAAAGTAGTTTCCCGAAACTACTTCCCCGTTCGCCCGCTCACTGAAGCCGTCCCCCGCAACGGTGATTGGGGAAGCATATCTGGCGATCAGCGCAGAGAAGATCTGGGTCTGGTTGCGCAGTGCGGTGTAAGTCGGATAGGAAAACGCGCCGCCCACGTCTCCCTGGCTCAAGGAAAATCCCGGATTGGGGCCGGTGGAATGTAAGATGACCAACTCTTGCGGCCGGTCAACGGGCAAGCTTCGAAGCAGGATTTGATAGGTGAGGGAATAAACTGCGGTGTTTACGCCAATCCCCAGCGCCAACATCAGGATGGCGACGATGGTAAAACCAGGGCTCTTGCGGTACACGCGAAAGCTATAGCCGATGTCCCGCAAGAACGTTTCCAGAAGCGAAGGTTCGCTGCTCCCCTGTTGCTCCAAGCCTGCTTTGTCTGTAGCCATAGCCGCGGGAGTATATCACGTCGAGAGTCGGCAAAATGCCGTCATGCAGGTAAGCACCAGTCTCGGCGATTTGTCCCACTCAAGCGCGGGTTCGTTGGACTCACCATTATTTCCGTTTGTGCCGGTGCGAGCTGCACGTCATCGATCGTGGTCGTGCCGACAAGCTGCTCGGTAGGATCAGCCTACTTAGACCGACCGAATGCTCGCTTCTCTGTGATTGCTAATTGTTTTCGAAAAGGCGGCGTCACGGTTAGGTCGGGCGTCCCCAGTGATCCGCATATTGCTGATGACGCGGGGTATAAAGGTACGAGCCTGTGACATGAAATTCAGCGGAGGATACAACTGCTTTACGATGCCTTCCAGTACAACGAACGCTAGAATTACACTGACGAATTTAGGGGAACCGCACAGTCCATGTCGCCGCTGTATCTGGAACAATTCGCAGGCGAATCGTGAAACTTCAAATTCTCCTGCACGCTGCGAGGCGTATCGCGATATCATCTCCCGCATATCAGCTTCGAAACGGGCGAGATCAAACGTGGGCGCTCGGGAAAGAGCGCTGTCGTAGATCACTTGAGCACACTGCTGACCTTGGTTAGTGACCATACCGAAGAAAAAGTGTGCAAATGATCTTAGATCCGAGCCCTCAAATTCAGTTACCATGCCAAAATCAACCAGGACGATCTCCCCGTTTGATCTGAAAAACAGGTTGCCGGGATGCAGATCAGTGTGGACAAAGCCATGTTCGAACGCCATAGTGTAAAGAACATTCACACACGATCGTGCTGCCTGATGCCTTTTCTCTTCTGACAGTCGGAGGTCACCTATTCTATTGAAATTGCACATGTACTCCATGATCAGAACCGACTCGGAAGACCATTCGTCGTAAACACGAGGAACGACGACGTCCGGCAGGTGCCCGAGAATGGAGCGAAAACGTCGCATGTTGGAGGCTTCCATTCGAAAGTCGAGCTGGTCCTGAAGAATCCGGCCAAACTCATTGATGATCAACAACAATGGTATTCCCCGTAAAGTGAAAGAATGCTGAAAGCAAGCGGCAAGCCAGCGAAGCAGGAGAAGGTCTGCTCGAATCAACGGGACTGCATTTGGTCGACGGATCTTTACGGCCACAACCTGCCCGTCTCTTAAGTGTGCTCTATGGACCTGTGAAATGCTGCCGCAGGCTATAGGAGACCACTCGAAATCACGAAAGATGCGACTAGGAGGAACTCCAAGACCAGCCGAGAGGAGGCCGGCGATCTGGCCTCTTGGAATCGGCCTTACATGTTCGCACAATCGACTTAAAGGCCCTGTCACGGCAGGCGAAAATACGTCCGGGCGAGAGCTTAGCACCTGCGCGAGTTTAACAAAGGTCGGACCGAGCCGCTCCAACAGCGATGCCAGCGACTTACCAAGTGCTATCGAAGCCTCTCCTTTGCGATACAGCTGCAGGTCGAACGGCAGGCAAACGAGTTCACGGCATCCGTGCAACGTCAGTTCTAAGCACCGCCAGATCACTCTGAGGATCATAAATCTTGAGCTGTGGTTGGACCGACCGGCCCGGGAGTTAGCGCACTCACCTGTGGAACACGTCTACGGGGCTCGATCCTCCGGAAGGGGTCGATGTCGTATTTTCCAGCGCTGGCTCGTCGAGCTTGGAATTGCCGCTGCTAACATGTGAAATCTTCGGGCGTTGCAGCGGTGAGCCCGGTCCCGTCAAGTTCTCCGCGACCCAATACTCTACCTTATGCTCTATTTGCGTATAAACGATCAGCCGCCCATTGTTCGAATACGAAGGCCATCGCGCCCAGGGTCCGGCTGCGCTCGAGACAGTAGGGTCGCCTCCCGCAAGGCTTTCCGCGATGTACTCTATCCCATCTTTAGCGTACATACTCGACACAATGTCACCTCGGCGATTTGCGCGCGGAAAATTCCGTTGCGTGTAATCCGGGCCAGCGAAAGTCGAGTACGTGCCGTTCTGTAGTGACAACTTGAAAAAGCCCCACGTCCAATTGCCTCCGCGCGTAGACATAAAAAGAATAGAGTTGCCGTCAGGGGACCACGAGGGCCCCTGGCTGAACCAGGAGTCGTTAGTCAAGTTGCGAATGCTTCCATCGTGCAGGTCTAAGACGTACAGATTGGCTGCGTACGGCTGCGTTGATGCATGAAACACTATTTTGGCGCCATCCGGCGACCAATCGATTGGATCGCGCACGTCTCGCCAACCATGCATCTGCTCCGTCCAATTCCTGAAGCCCGTTCCATCGGGGCGTATAGTGCAGATATCCCAACGTTCACCATTCCAGCAGGTGAACGCAATATCCTTTCCGCTTGGTGACCATCTCGGAAATGCTGCCGCTACTCCGAGCGGAATGGTTCGAACTGTCTTGTCTTCAAGAGACCTGATTCGGAGTACTTGCTTTGTTCCTTCAACGGCGCCATAGACGATATGAGTGCTCGAGGGATCAAAACTTGCCTGCCCAGGCGATTCATCACTGGCGACTACGGTTGTAACCGCACCCGTTTTGCGATCGAGAATCTTGACGGCCAATCCACGCTCCGACAAACGATGAAACAAAAGCCTGTCTCCCGCGTGGCTCCACGTCGGCCAACGGTCATCGTTGTCATAGTTCACTGGGTTTAACGGAACTGGGTCTCCAGCCGGGAAGGGCATGACCCAGATCCTCGAAGGGCCATCCAAGCTCCGCGAGAATGCTACCCATTGACCATCTGCTGAAACGGTCGGCTTATAATCCCAGACATCGCCGTGTGTCAGTTCGAGCGGTGCCGCTCTCCCAGAGATCGATTGCAATAAAAGGTGTCCCGTGCCCGAATCGTAGGAGTGACATACCAAGAGCACCCCTTGTGGATGAAATGAGCATGCGCCCGCCTTGCCAGGTTTTTCAGTGATTGGCTGGCTGCTCCCATCCTCCAGATTGGCTATGTAAAACCGTCGCTCATTCCATTTCCCTTCCGTGTAGACGATGTGGTGCCCATCCGGAGAGAACTTTGGGTATTCGGCTTCATCGGAGCTATGAGTGATTTGTTTTATTTCGCCGCTGTCCAAGCTTATAAGAAAGACATTATTATTTCCGGTCCGAGTGGAGGTGAAGACTATTCGCTTGCCATCAGGTGACCAGTCTCCCTCAAAGTTGTCGCTCGAATCACTGGTGAGCTGGCGCCAGCGACCTGCCTCGATTTCATAGATCCAAAGTTGCCAATTCCCATTGCGAAATAGACTTGTCACAAACGATCTGCCGTCGGGCGCAATGGTGGCGTCCCCACCCCCGCTCGCGTCGCTGACGATCATTCTAAGTGCGTACGAGGCTTGTCCCTGAAGACGCGGAACACTCATCCACAAGATCACAAGCGTGGTAGCGAAAACGATGAGGGAGAGCTTTGTTCGGGTATTCATGATTGCGTATTTGCAAGAAGCATCGTGCCAGACCGAGTCAATCCAGATACACCTACCGCCGCCACATATAACAAACCGGCAAGAAAGAACATGCGATCAGCCCGAAATCTATGCTGGAGTACAGTTCCCAGCGCGATGGCGCTGGCTATCAGGTTAGCAGCCCACAGTCGTCGTCGAAACGGCCGGCACACTAGAATTCCTATTGGGGTCTTCGCTGCTCGTTGAATGACATTTGCCATTGACCCCAAATCGATGCTCCAATTTGAGGAGTGCGTGTTGCCAAAGGGCTGCCACCCGTCGTCGCGCGTCAAGCTGGATATCCAGAGGCAGATCTGCCCAGCCGGCGTGCATCACTGAGATGCCCAGTCCATCACGCCTTGCCACGATCTCGACTGTAGCTTCTGTCTGCTGACCAGACCACTCAGCCTCTTGGAAGATGGCCTGAACTGGCTCATCATCACGGCCGGGCATTAGAAGCACTGGATTAGAGTGCGGAAACGCATCACGCCACCAAGAAATGTCTCGCAAGGTGCGAACTATTAAGAGCTTGTCGCACTGCACCACGGCCCCAATGCAGATATCCGGGCTCCATCGGTATCGACTGTTTTCGCCAGTTGTTATCCTCCGCTCAAGCCGCGAGAGAAAGTCGCGCCAACCCTCGCGCAATTCTTTTGCTGCCCGTGGCGTGTATTCTCCACGGTCCAACACTGTGACTTCGGTCTTGTCTTCGAGAGGACAGAGGAACAGGGAAATGTCGCTCTGTCCTCCTAAACCCATGAATTTCCATACAAGTCGAATGAAGGTGGGTTCTTCGAGCTCCAGTGTCGTGCCAGCGAAGTAGTCCCCGTCTCCAAAAGCGAATTGCACAGGCTCCTTCAATCTGATTTGATCAGTGTCGGCGAACCACTCGGAAATGAGACGCGGGTCACTGAGGTACTTCCAACAGTGACCAGCGTCTCCAGGAACCATGACCTGCTGTATGACCGCCAACTTCTGAGTCATAATCTTATTGGCGGAAAGGGCGGTT
>JAIQGE010000031.1 GCA_020072815.1 Terriglobia bacterium
GACCTACGCCCAGGGACAGCTCCGCTGTCCCGTTGAAGAAAAGCCGAGACCGTCGCTCAGCGACTGATTCTTGGAGTTTTTGACAGATGTGGTGGCGGCGGTAGGACTCGAACCTACGACCTACGCCCAGGGACAGCTCCGCTGTCCCGTTGAAGAAAAGCCGAGACCGTCGCTCAGCGACTGATTCTTGGAGTTTTTGACAGATGTGGTGGCGGCGGTAGGACTCGAACCTACGACCTACGGATTATGAGACCGTCGCTCTAACCACCTGAGCTACACCGCCATTGGGTAGGTAAGTGATGAAATTATAACATCTTGCGCGGTTCCCAAAAAACTTGACGGATCGGCCGAGACCGCGGCGCCCGCTTGCATTGCGTGCGCGCGCTACGCGTCGCGGTGCACCGTGTCCGGGGAAAACGCTGGCAGGCAGATGGCGATGTATTCCGTGGCTTCGTCCGGCGTGGAATATTGGATCCACTCGCCGGGGTGGGCGATGACCGCTTGCCCGGCAGTGACGTCAAAGCTGCCCTGCTTGTGGCGCACGCGCAGGCGGCCGCGCAGGACGATGGTGTACTCTGCAAACTCCGGCGCCTGGCCCGGCTCCTCCCAACCTTGCGGGCTGCGCATGTGGGCCACACTCAAGCGTCCCTCTGCTGTGTTCAGGCGGCCAATATATTCGTCAATCAGCTTGGGCATGTTGCCGGCGGCGGTGACGCGCGTGGGAGCTGCAATCAGTTTGGGCACGTTCTCGAGTTCTCCTGCTTTCACAATATTGTTTTCGGTGCGGAATATCGCCTCGTTCGTGGGTGGTCTGCCACGCCATTCGCGTCACGACATTTCCTTCACCACTTCCGCGCACAAAAAGGTACCATAACAGGTTTTGAAATCCAGTGGCCACGCCGCTGATCTCTTATCTCTTGATCCACAAGCGGGGAGGATTCATGAAGCACGTCCGCCGTTATTCTTGCTTAGTTACTGCCGCTCTCTTCATCTTTGGCGTTTCACTCGCGTGGGCGCAAACCACGGTCAACGAGCGTCTGCTGGTGGACGCCACCGACGCGCCGCGCAACATCATGCACTCCACGGTGACCATTCCGGTGACGCCGGGGGCGGTCACGCTGGTCTATCCCAAATGGATTCCCGGCAACCACCGGCCCACAGGCCCCATTCAGAACCTCACCGGCCTGCACATCAAGGCCGCTGGACAAGACCAGGACCTTGCGTGGCAGCGCGACCTGGAAGACATGTATGCCTTCCACGTGCAGGTCCCCGCCGGAGTGAAGGAAATACAAGCGTCGTTTGACACTATCACGTATGCCGGCGAGCGCTCCGCATCGTCCAGCAAAGTGCTGGACCTCAACTGGAACCAAGTGGTGCTCTACCCTGCGCTGTTCAATAACAAAGATACGGCTTCGGACGCGGTGCAAGTGACGGCCTCCATTCACTTGCCGGAAGGCTGGAAGTTCGGCACCGCGCTGCCGGTGAAATCGCAATCGGGAAGCACCGCCGACTTTGAGCCCGTCACGCTGACCCGCTTGGTGGATTCGCCGCTGATCGCCGGCGCGTTGTACCGCCAGATCGCGCTTACCGCCGCGGGAGAGACCCCGGTCCACGTAATTGACATGGTGGGCGAAAGCGAAGAATCGCTGGCGATGACGCCCAGCGACCTGGCCAGCTACAAACAGCTGGTCGCCGAGACGGGCAAGCTTTTCGGCGCGCGCCACTATGAGAAATATCACTTCCTCTGGACGCTGAGCAATCAAACCGCGCACCACGGGCTGGAGCACCACGAGTCCAGCGACAACGGCACCGTGGAAGACGTCTTCAGCAATCCCAACTCGCACAACCTGGAAGCGGACTTGCTGCCGCACGAGTTTGTGCATTCCTGGAACGGCAAATATCGCCGGCCCGCGGGGCTGGTCACGTCCAACTACCAGGCGCCCATGCACGGCGACCTGCTGTGGGTCTATGAAGGCATGACCGACTATTGGGGGAACATTCTGGCGGCGCGCACCGGGCTGCGTTCGCCGGAGCAGTTCCGGGAAAACCTGGCGTTTACCGCCGCGGAACTCGACCATCGCGCCGGGCGAACCTGGCGTCCGCTGCAGGACACGGCGACTTCGGTGCAGATCCTGTTTGCCGCCCCGCCGCAATGGACGAGCTGGCGCCGCTCCGCCGACTACTATCCGGAAGGTTACCTTCTCTGGCTGGAAGTGGACGCGCTGATCCGCCGCCAGACGAACGGCCAAAAGTCGCTCAACGATTTCTGCCGCATTTTCTACGGCGGTCCCAGCGGACGGCCGGCGGTGGTCCCCTACAAATTTGAAGACGTGGTGGCCGCGCTGAATCAAGTGTCGGCATACGACTGGGCCAAGCTGTTGCGCGAACGCCTGGATTCCAAGTCCGCCCACGCTCCCCTGGGCGGTATCGAAAACGGCGGCTGGAAGCTGGTCTACACCGGCGAGAAGAACGCCACCATGGACGCTGCGGAGAAAACCGGCGGCTCGCTCGACGCAAGATTTTCCCTGGGCATGCTGATCACCAAAGAAGGCGACGTGCGCGACGTGGTCCCCGGCTCTCCCGCGTACCAGGCCGGGCTGGGAGCGGGGATGAAGGTGATCGCCGTGAACGGCCGCAAGTGGTCCAAAGATGTGATGCGCGCCGCCCTGCACTTTGCCACCGTGAACCACAAGCCCATCGCGGTCCTGGCGGAAAACGGAGATTATTTCAACACCTATCAGGTGAATTACGATGGCGGAGAAAAGTATCCGCATCTGGTGCGCGATGAAACGAAGACGGATGTGCTGAGCGAGATTGCCAAGGCGACAAATTAGACCTGCGTCTTGCTTACGCCCGCATCTTGGACACCGCGGCGGTGCGCTCCAGTTTGTCCCAGGCAAAAGGTTTGCCGTCCACAGCGCGCTTGATGGTCCGCACCAGCACGGCGGAGAAGAGCTGGCGGTAGGTGAAGCGCTGCAGCCACAAATGCAGAAGCAACTGTGCGTCCTCGCCCCGGCCTTTCTCCCGGCGTTCCAGCAAAAACGCCAGCGCGGAGGCGATGAAATCAATTACCAGGAACAGGACAAAATACAGCAGCAGCCGCTCAAAGCTTCTGGGGTCGGTGCTTTCCGGGTGGAAGTACCGCTTCAGGAGGAAGTTCAGCGTCCCCAGCAGGAACATCACGTCAATAAACGGTGAGAGCAGGGGCAGCATGATCTGGAAGATGATGATGTTGGGCAGAGCGATCCATCCCAGGCGGCTGCGCCGGCGGATGGACGCGCCGTGCTTCCACACCGCCTGAAGAATCCCGAACGACCAGCGGAAACGCTGGCGCATGAGCCCGCTGGCGGTGGTGGGCGCCTCCGTAAACGCCAGCGCGCGGTCTTCATTCACCACGCGCAGGCCTTTTTCCAGCAAGGTCATGGTGAGATCAGCGTCTTCGGCCACGGTGTCCGTGTGGTAGGCGCCGGCTTCGCGCACGGCCGAGGTGCGCCAGGCGCCAATGGCCCCGGGGACCACGCTGACCGCGCCAAAAACATTCAAGGCCCGGCGTTCAAAGTTCTGGCTGGTGATGTATTCCAGCGCCTGCCAGCGCGTCCAGAGATTTACGCGGTTGCCGACTTTGGCGTTGCCGGCCACGGCGCCGACTTTGGGGTCGGCAAAGTGCGGCACCAGGCGGGAGATGGCGGTGCGCGCGATCATGGTGTCCGCGTCAATGCCCACGTAGATTTCGTCCTGGGTATGCTGCAACGCGTAGTTCAGGGCTTCGGCTTTGCCGGCGTTGGCTTTGGTGAGCAGCAGCACGCGTCCCGCGGCAATCTCGTCTTTGAATTTTTCACGGACCACGGCCGTAGTGCTGTCTGTGGAGCCGTCATCCACTACGATGGTATGCAGGTGCGGGTAGTCGGACGCCAGCACCGATTCCACGGTGTGCGCGATGACTTTCTCTTCGTTGTACGCCGGGATGATCACGGTGACGGCCGGCTTGAAATCGGGCGCCACCGGAGGCCCAGCGCCGAACAAGCGGTCAAACGTGGCCAGCGCCCCGATGCCCACCAGACGGCCGCTCATCAGAACGTCGCCCACCAGGAACACTCCAATGATGAAAGACTGAAGAAGGCTGAGGAGAGTAAACGAAGCATCGTTCAGGCGCGCGGCCCAAACCTCATTGGCCGCGAGTTGCGGCATCACTTCAGCGCGGGTCTTGCCCAACAGCTCTTCCACGCTCACGATCCTGAACCCGTGGGCGCGCAGGCCGTCAATGATCAGAGGCAGGGCTTTGACGGTGGCTTCGCGGTCGCCGCCGCCATCGTGCAGCAGAATAATGTTGCCGCAGACCGGCGTCGCCTGCTTTTTACAGGCGGCGGTGGAGAACCGCGCGGCCTGGCTCAGCACCCCTTCCACAATCTGCTCCGGCGTGCGGCCAGCCTGCCAGTCATTGGGATCAATCTTGGAGCCCACCGTGATGTAGCCCAGGCTCTGCACCTGCTCAATGGGACGCACCTGGTCCGCCACGTCCGGCTCCTGGTCAATCGAGTAAGGCGGACGGAAGAAGAGGGGCTTCACACCCAGCTTGCTGGCGAACAGCCGCTCCGTCACGTTCAGCTCCAAGCGCATATAACTCTGCGAGACTTCGCTGATGTCCGGATGAGACAGCGTGTGGTTGCCGATGCCGTGGCCTTCGCGATAAATCCGCCGGGCCAGCGAGGGAAATTGCTCGGCCTCCAGGCCGATGAGAAAAAAAGTCGCCGTGGCCTGCTTGGCTTTGAGAACATCCAAGATGCGCGGGGTAAAGGTGGGATCAGGGCCGTCGTCAAAAGTAAGAGCCACCTGCTTGTCTTGCCAGCCGTACTGGTTCAACTGATACGGCTCTGGAAACACGGCCATCTTCTCCGCCGTGACCATGTGCGTGTCTGGGTCCACCGTAACTTCGCGCGCGCCAGGCCGAGGCGGGTGCTCGATGTACAAAACATCGCCAAAACCTTCGCGGTCCACGTCCGCGCCCGGGGGAACGGCCTTGAGCTTCTGGGCGGCGCCCTTTTCTGAAGGGCTGTCCCAGATGGCCCACAGCGAACGGTCTTCTGATCCCAGCCGCCACAAGGCAAAGGTCCGGATGCCCAGGTCGCGGGCCGCGCGCATCTGGTTGACGCTGGTCACTGCGTCCAGAAACCAGACCTGGTGTTCCACGCCTTCATCCGTATAAGCAAAATGGGGATTCAGCGAATCCGCGTCAAGATCAATGTCGGCGCTGGATTCCTGCGCGTGCAGCCAGGCATCCTGGACGCTGTCAACGCCGGCGCTGAGAACGCGCTTGCCCTTGGGCGCCATGGTCCACTCGTAGCCGTAGTTCCCGATGGCACAGATGATTTTGTTCTTGGGGATATCTTTGAGCGCCTGTTGCAGATTGTCCACAAACCAGTCCTGCGACGCCACCGGCCCCGGACCGCTGGTGACCTGGTGCTCGTCATAGTTCATGATGACCAGACCGTCGGCGCTGGCCGCCAGCCGGCCATAGTCGTAGTCATTGTCAGACACCGGCACGTTCACGTAGAGCTTGAGGCCGCGGCCATGCAGGTCCTGGCCCAGTTCATCCACCAGGGCGCGGAAGCCGGGCTGCGCGGACACGGGGATCTCTTCAAAATCCAGGGCTGCGCCTTGGTAGTGGTCACTGGACAGAAACTGCAGGAGTTGGGAGCGGAAATTGGCGCGGCCTTCAGGGTTATTGAGGAAGTCGCCGACGTTGGTCAGCCACTGGCGGGCCACAGGATCAAAATTGTTGACCAGGGGAAAGACTTCAGTTTCCGCATTTTCCGCCTTCAGGAACTTCATCACTTTTTCGTCCACTGAGGAGACTTTGCCGTTTTGAATGGCGGCGAACATGTGGTTGGCTTCGTCCACGGCCTGCATGTTGCCGTCGGCCGTGAGCACGTGCAGCCATTCAGGAAACAACAAATCAATCTGCGGATAATATTCTTTCAACGAAACAAAGCTGGCGGCGTCCCAGGAGACGTAATAGGCAGCGCGGATGCCTTCGTCATCGTTGAGCACGATTTCTGAAGCCGGCGTCAGGGTCTTGCGGTGCGTCCCTTTGGCCTTGGTCTTGTGGCGGCGGTCTGGCGCTTTCACCGCATGCAGGTTCTTCTTCTGCTCCTGCAGCCCTAGGGGCGGCAAAGGTTCGGTGCTGAAGAAGATGCTGACGATAAAAAACAGCACCAGCGCGGTAATCATCACGCCCAGAACGTCAAACAGCCTGCGTAAGCGCCCCCAGCGCTTGCGTTGCGGATCATAGAAAACCTGTTTGGCCATGGCGGGATACTTGTTCCTTCAATCGTAAGCTGCCGCGCACCGGGGGTCAATCCAGCCGCGCTGTTGAACTAGGGTTGTACTGTTCACGATCCAGCCGTTACACTGGCCTTGCTTTCCATGAGAGCATTGCTTGAGCTTGTCCGGCAGAACAAGTGGTTCTTTCTCTTCGCCACATTGGCGGCGCTGGGACTGCGGCTCTTCTTTGTATTCATTTTTCCCAACGTATCGGGTGACGCGTTCGTCTATGGCGACATCGCCAAGCAATGGCTCAACCACGGTGTTTTCGGGTTGGTTGACGCGCGAGGCCTGCACTCCACACTGATCCGCCTGCCCGGATACCCCGCGTTTTTGGCCGCCATTTTCTCTGTTTTTGGCCAGGAGCACTACACCGCCGTGATGGTGGTGCAGGCGTTCATTGATACCAACACTTGCCTGGTGATCGCCGGCCTGGCGTTGGAACTCATGGACGCTCGCGCCGCCCGCGCTGCCTACTTGCTGGCGGCACTATGCCCCTTCACCGCGAACTACACGGCAGCTCCGTTGACGGAAACGCTGGCCATCGCTTGCGCAGCGCACGCTCTCTATTACGGCGTCCGCGGAGTCCGCGCGCTGGAAGCCGGCGTGCCCTGCCTTGGCGTGTGGTCCCTGGCTGGGCTGTGGACGGGCTTGGGATTGCTCATCCGCCCGGATGGCGGACTGGTGCTGGCCGCGCTGGGCGTTCCGCTGCTGGCGATGCTGCTGAGGCCGTCGAACCGACGCGCCGTGGTGGCCGCGGGATTGGCGGTGACCCTGATCAGTCTGGCTCCGCTTGTCCCGTGGACCATCCGCAACTGGCGCACCTTCCACATCTTTCAGCCGCTGGCGCCGCGTTATGCCAACGATCCCGGAGAGTTCGTGCCGCTCGGCTTCCAGCATTGGACCAAGACGTGGATTGTGGATTACGTATCAGTGGCCGAGATTTACTGGCATGTGGAGTCCGAGCCGATTGACATTGACCAGTTGCCGCAACGGGCTTTCGACTCACTACCGCAGTATGAGGGCACCGAGGCGCTGATTGACCGCTACAACGAACAGCGGTTTATTGATCCTGAGATGGATGCTGAATTCCAAAAGCTCGCCGCGGACCGCGTGAACTACAATCCGTTCCGGTATTTCGTGTGGCTCCCGGCCTTGCGCGTCGCCGACATGTGGCTGCGGCCCAGAACGGAGATGCTGGGGCTTGGCGACCGCTGGTGGGAGTTCTCCAACGACCGCAGAGACTCCTCCATCGCCATGGCCTGGGGATTTTTGAATCTTCTTTTCCTGCTGGCAGCAGCGCGCGGGTGGCTCAGGTGGCGGCTGGGGATGGCCGGAGTGCTGGTCGTCGGCTTCATGCTGTTGCGTTCGGCGTTTCTGGGCACGCTGGAAAACCCAGAGCCGCGGTACGTCCTGGAGTGCTTCCCCGTGGTGTTGGCGCTGGCCGGCGGAGCCTTCTCGCGGCGGGCTTCGGGACAACAAACCGCAGGGCACTCTTTCCGGTCCGCTTCTTCCATGTACTTTCGATATTCCGCCGGCGCGGTTTTTATTTCGATCGGCTTGCGGCGGCCGCCGGTAAAATAATAATGGGAAAAACC
>JAIQGE010000032.1 GCA_020072815.1 Terriglobia bacterium
CCGCAACTCAGAGTGCAGTGAGTGTTCGCCCAGTTGTCATGACCGAACACAAGGGTTCAATCTCCATGAATATCTGTTATGCAGAAGTGGGGACCCATGGAACGTGCGCGCGGAATCGGAGGCTTTTTCCCCGGCAAAGGTCCAACCGCCTTGGCCCGCTGGTACAAGGAACATAGGCATCTGGACCGAGAAGGGGTGTGCCGATTTTACTAGTCGTGCTCTGGAGAATCTTTCCTAAATCGCAAACTTAACCGGGTCGGGCAACTGAGATAGATGTAACGATGATTGCGAATGTAGGAGCGCTCTTCGCGCGACGCGTTCGGGTTCGTGGCCGAGTGCTGAAACTTGCGCGTGGTGCCGCACGTGGCCCAGAAATCACCGTCGGCCCGGCGGCAGCGCGATTGATGGACGCACGACGCGACATCCTGGTTATGCCTGAGTCAGAACAAGAGGAAGCGGATTGAGGAATGCTTTGGCTGGTTGAAGACCATGGCCGACCAGTCTATCGTCCTCCTTGGCGACCCAAACCACATTGGAGCCCTCAAACATTTCTCAATGCGACTCGGGTCTTCTAGTAGCCGGTCCGTCAACCTCGCGACACGGTAAAACTTCAGGATAGCACTTGGGTCGGGACGTTCCTCAAGCAGCGAAAATGGGCATACCCCGCAAGGCGATTTAATGCTGGGATGAGCAAATTGGGAGAAGTAAAACTCCCCTAAAACAGCTGTAGAGTTACGAGGGAGAAATGCAAGGCTGAGAGTAGTCCTGAAGTTCGTAGGTCGCGGCACGGCTAACCCGCGATTGGAGAACGGTATGGTCCATGACGCAGTCGCGGTCCGAGAGAAGCAACTCCAGGTGTGGGATGTGTCCGACGACCCTCGCTGGCGTCTTACGATCTACGAGCCGTTATACGCCGGCAGGATCTTCGCCAACATCGGCGGTCCAGCGTTGCTTGACTACGCGGGCGCTTACGCGGGCCTGGGGCCGGAACACTGCGTTCTCGAACTCGGCTCCGGGATGGGTGATGCCTGCGATTATGTCACGTCTCATTTCGGTTCTCGTGTGACCGGTGTGGAGATGAGCACTCAGCAAATCGAGCGGGCGCGCGCTCGACACCCCGACCGCCGTTCGCGCGGCTTCGACTTCGTCCACGCCGACATGCTGCAGTGGGAGCCGTCTGAAAGTTACGACCTGGTTTACTTTGGCGACATGCTCGCGGTTGCCCAGGACCGCCGCGCGGTGTTGGAAAGGGTCCATCGCTGGCTGCGGCCGCATGGGATTATGACCATAACGGATATCGTCTCTGGCCCTGACCTCAGCGACGAAGACCGGGCATCCCTCTGGGAGGAGGACGGGATCAACGATCTCCCGTTCCAGGCGGACAGCCTCGCGCAAATCCGCGACGTGGGCTTTCAGGAGCTCGACGTGACGGACATTACGCACACGGTGGTGAAGCTGCAAGAGACCGTATTGCAGGAGTCGTACCGGCACAAGACAACCCTGGTCGATACCGTTGGAGCCGACAGCTGGCTGGCGTGGGTCGAGGCCGCCGGAAACTACCGTCGGCTGTTCGCTGAACGGAAGCTGGTTGGGCTGCGCATCGGGGCGCATCGCACTTAGGAAACGCGCAAGGCGAACTTCAAAGAGCAACGCGGCGGTCGAAAGAGGCGGAGATGACGAAAGTCCGAGTAAGCCTGGTGGATCAGGGCGTGTGGAAAATGGACACCGTCTCGATGCCATTGTCCCTTGGGTACATCAAGGCTACGGCCTACGCGGATCCCGGGATCCGTTCCGCAGCGGATATCCAGATTTGCTCGTTCCGCGGCAGCGATACGGCCTCCGAGATTATCCACGCATCGCTCACACAGCCCCCGCCCGACATCCTCGCCATCTCAGTGTTCGGCTGGAACCTATATCGCTTCGCCGCAGTTGCCGAGGTCTACCGGCAACTTAGACCAGACGGCTGGATAGTTATGGGTGGGACGCACGTGGCCAATCAGGCAGAGCGATTGTGCCGGCTCTTTCCGGCGATTGACGTAGTAGCAAATGGGGAAGGCGAGTTTATCTTTCGCGATATCCTTCAGGCCTATTTGGGAGGGCTCAACAAGAACGAATTGGACCACATCCCTGGTATCTCCTTCCAGCGCGATGGCCGAGTGGTCACGACACCCGAGCGTGCTCGGATTGCTAATCTCGACGACATTCCGTCTCCCTTCCTCGAGGGCATTCTTCCGTATCGCGACAAGTACGGCAAAGCGATCTACGCCGTCGTCCTCCTCGAGACCAATCGTGGCTGTCCCTACAAGTGTGCGTTTTGTTACTGGGGCGGCGCCACAGGTCAGAAGGTCCGCGCTTTCTCGCGCGAACGGCTGCGTGAGGAGATCAATCTATTCGCCCGGGAGGGCGTCGAGAGCATCGCCCTATGTGACGCGAACCTGGGAATGCTTCCCGGAGACGAAGCCTTCATAGACGACGTGATTCGAGTGAAAGAGCGCTACGGGTACCCGCTGAACATCGAGTCTTCGTGGGCCAAAAACAAGGGAGAGCGCTTCTTCAAAATTGTTAGGAAGATGAAACAGGCGGGACTGAAGAGCTCCTTCACGCTCGCCCTCCAGAGCCTGGACGATAAGGCCTTGGAGAACATGCACCGAAAGAACATGAAGGTGAACGAGTTCGAGGACCTGGCGCGCTGGCTGCGGGCAGAGGGCCTGGACACCTATGCAGAGCTGATCTGGGGACTTCCAGGGGAGACCGCGGATACCTTCATCGAGGGCTATGACCGCATCTCCGAGCATGTATCCAAGATCGCTATCTATCCCCACCTGATCCTCCCAAACACTGACTTCGATAAGAACCGCGACCGCTACGGCCTGGTTACGATGCGCCGCGAAGACTGCGACTTCGAGTACGTCATTAGTCATCCCGACATGACGATCGAAGAAAATGCTCGCATGCATCAGTTCTTGTTCTGGGCTCGCGTCTTCGCCGAGAACATGATCTTTCGGAACATCTGGATTCCCCTTCGCAAGCTGGCCTCAATCAAACAGTCGCAGGTCTTGATATCTCTTGACGAGTGGGCCGGGCGCCAGACTGATGACGTGGTTCGCGGGATCTGGGAGTGCCGGCAATTGATGGTGCGGACCATGGACAGCGGGAATCCTCATCAGGGCGCTCGATACTTCTATTCTCACCACAAGCTGACGACCAGGCTGCAAAGTTGGTGGCAGGAGGAGATTCTCCCCGCCTTGCCGGTGCATCTGCAGCCCTTCTTTACGGAGCTTTTCCGCTACGAGATGTTGACACTCCCGATTCCCGAGGACTCAGAGCTCGCTTCCGGTCTGAAGACGGTTTGCCTGGGTGAAACGGAGTACTTCGAACGTGAGGTTGGGGAGTTCCACTTCGACATGCCCACACTGCTGCGTTCCATTGAGGCAGGAGCGCCATGCGATCTGGCGAAAGGATCGCCAAGGTCTGAGACGTTTTACTACCGTGTTGGTTTCGCGGCCTACGTTGACAGTCACGAGTTCGTAGCGTTCTACAGCGGCAGGTCCATGGCCGAGCTGCTGAATGAGAAAACTCTGGTGGAGATTCCAGCCGTGAGAGAAGACCACCAGCACTTCGACGAGGCCCGTGAACAACGTCTCGAGGAGCAACTGAGTGATCGGCTGATGTTGCCGGTCAGCCGATGAGCACCTTCTCCGGGTCTGGCCGGTGAGCTCGAACGTCAGCTCTTCTCGGAGTACGTTGACAGGAGGCAATGCGCTCCCTATAGACAGTCAATACGCTCCCTATAGAATAGTTACTCCATCTGCTCCGGAAAACCATCGATGACCGAAACCGAATTCATGGAAATTGTGTGTGAAGTGCGGAATATTGACGATCCTTCCTTCCTCGACATCCCGTTAGAGGCGGCCCCGTTTGACTCGCTCGACCTGCTGGAACTGCGGGCTTCGTTGGAAACGCGCCTCCAACTGCCGCTAACGGACGAAAAATTCAACTCGGCTTCAACGCTGCGCGACCTTTATCTACTGGTCAACAAATGAGCGACACGGTCATTCACCTGCCGCAGACCGATGCCACCGGTCTCTCGGAGAACTGGTTGTTCAAACACTGCGGCGAAATGCACTGGGATTATCTCTGCGCGGCCATGGGCGTGAGCGGCGTCAATTCCCAGGAAATGCGGGATGATGCAGGCAGGCGGCTATACCCAACCTTCGTGGCGATCAAGGGAAGGTATGCAACGCCCCTTTCCATGGTCCAGATGGACCAGCGCTTTAAAACCAGAGTCGAACTCACTCATTTCGGACGAGTTTTCTTTCACAGCACGATCACTTTCGGCAATGAAGAGACTCGATTCGAACTGGAGATGCTCACTACTTTCGTGGCGCGCAATAAAAACGGGCTCAATGATCTGCATCAGTCGCTTCCCTCTGCGAACCTTGTATATAACTCCAGGCCATTAAACTCGCCACCGCCGTTACTGAAACTCAGCCAGGCACTGCGTCACGGGGAAGTAACGGAATACGATTTCCTCGGACATCATTTTGCGCTCTCCGAGGATGTACTTGGTTTGCAGATGTCTTTCGAACCATCACCTTACATCGATTACAACGGGGCGGGGCTGCTCTACTTCGCGGCCTACCCAACCATCGCCGATACAATCGAGCGCCGGTTGATCGGGAAACATCATTTAGCGGACACATCTCGTGACTGGGCGGCGCAAAGTTCCACCATCGCCCGCGATGTTTTTTACTATCGAAACCTGGATCTCGGTAAAAACTTAATTGCCACCCTCAAACGGTTTGACCGCGTCGGCGAAAACGTCATCCTTCACACCTTGTTAACGAATGAAGTTGATGGGGCGCGGTTGGCCGAAATCATCACGGCCAAACGGTTGTTAGATGGAACGACTGAGGCATCGTGAAGATGATTTTCGGCAAGCTGGCCATCAAGCAAGCTGTAGCTGATAAACAGCCGCAGTGTCGTCCTGCTCTTTGTGCTCTGCAGATTGCAAACCCTGCCAAAGCACCAATCCAAACCGTGACAAAACGCCGGCGTTCCTTCCGAGGTGACGGCTGGACTGGAAAGGCTTTGCCGCCGGATTTCGCGCCCGTTGCTGCTCGCTTGCCGGAGCAGGAACAGCGAGACGACCGAATCCTACCGGTTTAGCTAATCCGCAAGTTCGGAGAAGAATAAGGTCCTCGCCCCGACCTATACTCGAACCCTCTAAATTAGCTGACGGTTCAAACCGCAACTCAATCGCAGAATGGAGGCAATTTCATGGCAAGAAAGCTCATCAACATACGGGGTGGGATCAGCATGGCCTTGGCTTTTTTAGTGGCTGCGACGCTGCTTTGGGTCGCCAGCGCCCAGACGATTGGCAGCACGGCGAAAGACACCGCGCAGTGGGACGACCAGGCGTCGAAAGAATTGATGGCGGCGCTCCATCATAACCACGAAGTGGCGAACGCAGGCGACATAAAAGCCCTGAAGCAATCGTACATTGGCGACAATGC